>CBDUDJ010000186.1:0-5410 GCA_965365885.1 uncultured Gammaproteobacteria bacterium | reverse complement strand
AGCAGTGCCTGACTTGCCACCCAATCTTTGACGGTGACGACAGGAAAATCGGGGCCGTAAGGCTTAGCCGTTGCCGGATTGGTGGAAAGCGGTCCGGTACTGCCGTGACAGCCGCCGAGATTGTTGAGACTGACGACGTAGAAGCGGTTGGTGTCTATCGGTTTGCCAGGTCCGATGCATTTGTCCCACCAACCGGGCTTCGAATCCGCCTCGTCGTGGTACCCGGCGGCATGATGATTGCCGGACAGAGCGTGGCAGATGAGCACGGCGTTGCTCGCGCTGCTGTCGAGTTCACCATAGGTCTCATAGGTGAGTTCGAATGCCGGCAGCACTTCACCACATTGCAGGGCAAACGGTGCGTTGCTGCGGAACGATTGCACCGCGACAATGCCGACGGAATCTGTGACTGCAAGTGTCATAGTCTGAAATTATTTTGCGCTAGACCTGTTGCAGGATGCGTTCGACTACGCCAAGCAACAGAAAAACCAGAATCGGCGAAAAATCCAAGCCACCCATCGGCGGTAGCAAACGCCGTGCCGGTCCCAGGAGCGGCTCGGTGATCTGTTGCAGCAGATTCAATGCTGGGTGGTGGCTGCCCTGTGCGATGAAGCTTGAGACAATCACGATCAGAATAGACCACCAGAAAATACGTACGATCAGCAGAGCAACCGCGATGATCGCGGTGACCAGGATCTGCAGAACGCTGCCCATCATCTGATCGGCCAGCGCACCAATGGCGAAGATCATGATGAGATCGGCCAGGATCGCTGCGAGAAGTGATGCGATGTCCAGATTGCGGTAGCCGGGCAGAACCTTTCTTAACGGTTGCAGCACCGGGTCGGTTGCCTTGATGAAACCCTGCGCGAGCGGATTGTAGAAATCGACCCGACAGGCCTGCAGGAGAAATCGGGCAACAAATAGAAAACTGATAATTCTAAAGAGGAATGTGACTACGTAAAAAACCACATCGTTCATGGTGCACCGAACTCCTTTGCGAGCTCTCTGGAGCGATCGGCCGCACCGTGGAGAGCGTTTTTAATGATCTGGCGGGTGTCCGCGGCATCGAAGACGGACAGCGCAGCCGCAGTTGTGCCACCGGGCGATGTTACATTCTCGCGCAATTGAGCTGGCGCTGTCGCACTCCCGCGTGCCATGAGTGCAGCGCCGTAAGCGGTTTCCAGTGTTAAGGTCGTCGCGCTTTCGCGATCAAGCCCAAGTTCTACAGCTGCCTCCACCATCGCTTCCATCAAGTAGAAATAGTACGCCGGGCCGCTGCCGGAAACTGCGGTAACAGCATCGAGCGCGTCTTCATCTGTCACCCAGAGTGTCTTGCCGGCAGCCGCCATTATCTTGTCAGCCACGGCGCGCTGGCCGCTGCTGACGGCCGCGTTGGCATACAGTGCAGTCATCCCGGCACCCACCAGGGCGGGCGTGTTAGGCATACAGCGGATGATGGGCTGGGCGGCGCAAGACCAGGCAGCCAGACTCGCCAGCGGCACACCGGCAGCGACAGACAACAACAGTTGCCCGGGTTGCAGCGTCGTCAGACCTGTCAGCACGGTGCAGAGAATCTGCGGCTTGACTGCAATGACAACGACATCCGCTCCCGCGATCGCCTTGTCGTTTGTCTCGGTCGTGCTGATGCCGGTTTTTGCAAGTTCGGCAAGCTGCGCGGCAGCGGGATCGCTTGCGCACAGTTGCGTGGTGCTGACACCGCTTGCCAGGAGTCCTCTCACCAGACTGCTGGCCATGTTACCGGCGCCGATGAAAGCAATTTTCTCCGCGCTCAATTTCTATTCCTCTAGCTGTGAACTGGTTTGTTTACGGGGCTTCCTGGGTCCGAAGATGGCGGTGCCCACGCGCACGTGAGTTGCTCCCGCAGCGATTGCTGCCGGATAGTCGCTACTCATGCCCATCGACAAAACGTCCCACACTGCGGGCGCAGGGCTCTGCAAGCCGGCAAACAGCGACTGGAGTCGTTGGTAGCTTGCCGCAGGTTCGCTCTGCGGGTCTAGAATGGTCATCAGACCGCGGATCTGCAAGTTCGGTAAGTCGCCGGCTGCCTGCAGCAGGTCGTCGACCGCGTCGGGCGCGACCCCGGATTTGTTCGGGTCACCATCGATATTCACCTGCAGGCAGACGTTGAGGACTTTCCCCGGCGGACATTGGTCATTCAGGCGCCGAGCGACCTTGAGGCGCTCGACGGTATGTATCCAGTCGAAGTTCTCGGCAAGATCACGTGTTTTATTGGCCTGAACGGCACCGACATAGTGCCAGGTGAGCCCCAGCGCACGGGTCGCCTCTATTTTTGGTAAAGCGTCTTGCAGATAGTTCTCGCCGAAGTGCTTCAATCCTCCACCGGCTGCAGCGCGCACCGCGGTAACATCTTGAGTTTTCGAGATGCCGATCAGGCAGATTCCGGCGACCGGGCGGCCAGCGGCGCGGGCGGACGTGGCCAGCTGGCCGCGTACTTTGCTGAGATTGGTCTGGATAGATTGAGTAGAGATGGAGTGCAAGCCTCTTTTGCCAACGGTGTCGCAGATTTCGCACCTAACCGCAGGGGGACGGTCAATAGCGTGGTGAATCAGATACTTAGATAATACTATAAGGCCGTTGCGCGGCAGCTGTTTCGTTTATCGCGACGCGCCCGCCCATGCCAAGCGAGAGCCGATTGGAGGACGTGTCAGCAACGGCCCGAAGCGCCGCGGCTGATTTTGTAACGAGTCAAAGGAAAGCGTGTAGAAAAGGATCGCTAATGGATATCACAGAGCTTCTCGCGTTCAGCGCCAAACAGGGCGCATCTGACCTCCATCTGTCTGCCGGTTTGCCGCCGATGATTCGCGTGGATGGTGATGTCCGCCGAGTCAATCTGCCGCCGCTGGAACATACCGAAGTCCACACGTTGATCTACGAGATCATGAACGACAGGCAGCGCAAGGATTTCGAGGAATTTCTGGAAACGGACTTTTCTTTCGAGGTACCGGGTGTAGCCCGCTTCCGGGTCAACGCCTTTAACCAGAATCGTGGTGCTGGTGCTGTCTTCCGAACGATTCCATCAAAAGTTTTAAGCATGGAAGATCTGTCGCTGGGGCAGGTATTCAAGGACGTTTCCATGGTCCCGCGCGGCCTGGTTCTTGTCACCGGGCCGACCGGATCAGGCAAGAGTACAACTCTGGCGGCAATGATCGATTTCGTTAACGACAACCGCTACGACCACATTCTCACGATCGAAGATCCGATCGAATTTGTCCACGAAAGCAAGAAATGCCTCGTCAATCAACGCGAGGTACACCGTGACACGCATGGCTTTAATGAAGCGCTGCGTGCGGCTCTGCGGGAAGACCCGGACATTATCCTGGTTGGTGAGTTGCGCGATCTCGAGACGATTCGGCTTGCCGTGACAGCGGAGGAAACCGGCCACCTGGTTTTCGGCACTCTGCACACGACGTCCGCTGCGAAAACGATAGACCGGGTGATCGACGTTTTCCCGGCTGAAGAAAAAGACATGGTACGCTCGATGCTGTCGGAGTCGCTGCAGGCGGTGGTCGCCCAAACGCTGTTGAAACGTTCAAGCGGCGGCCGGGTTGCAGCGCACGAAATTATGATCGGTACGCCTGCGATCAGAAACCTGATACGGGAAGCCAAAGTCGCTCAGATGTACTCCGCTATCCAGACGGGTAGCGGTATAGGCATGCAGACACTCGATCAGTGTCTCAGCGAGATGGTGGAAAAACGTGTCATCACCCGCGAAGCTGCGCGTGAGAAAGCGAAGATCCCGGAAAATTTTTAGTAGGACCAGTTCATGGAATTCGACAAGTTGTTGCGTTTAGTGGTTGAGAAGGGTGCTTCGGATCTGTTTATCACGTCGGGCAAACCACCGATGTTGAAGGTCAACGGCAAGCTCTTCGCCGCAGGTAAAACGAGCCTTTCCCCTGAGCAGGCCAAAGAGGTCGTTCTCGGCGTGATGAACCCGGATCAGCAGGAGTACTTCAAAAACGAGCACGAATGTAACTTCGCCATCAACACGCGCGGTCTTGGACGCTTCCGAGTCAGTGCTTTTCAACAGCGCAACCTCTCCGGCATGGTGCTGCGTCGCATCGAGGTCAACATTCCGCTCGTCACAGATCTCGGCCTGCCGCCTATCATTGAAGAACTGGCGATGACGCGCCGCGGTCTGATCATTTTCGTCGGCGCGACAGGCACCGGTAAATCGACTTCGCTCGCCTCGATGATCGGCCATCGCAACGAAAATTCCTCTGGCCACATTATCAGCATCGAAGATCCCATCGAATTCATTCACCAGCACAAAGGCTGCATCATTACGCAGCGTGAAGTTGGTGTGGATACGGATAGCTTCGAAGTCGCGCTGAAAAATACGCTGCGCCAGGCACCGGACGTGATCATGATTGGTGAGGTTCGCACGCGCGAGACCATGGAACATGCAGTCACGTTCGCGGAGACCGGCCACCTGTGTCTGTGTACGCTGCACGCCAACAACGCAAACCAGGCTCTGGACCGAATTATTCACTTCTTCCCCAGCGATCGTCATGATCAGATCTGGATGGATCTGTCGCTGAATCTGCGGGCGATGGTCGCGCAACAGCTGATTCCGACGATTGATGGTCAGGGCCGGCGTGCCGCCATTGAGGTTCTCATCAACACGCCGTTGGTTTCTGACCATATTCGCAAAGGTGAGGTGCATTTGCTCAAAGAGCTGATGGGCAAGTCCACCGAGCAGGGCATGCAGACTTTTGACCTGGCGCTGTACAAGCTCTATGACGATAACGAAATCACTTACGAGGCAGCTCTCGCGCATGCCGATTCGCCGAATGATCTGCGTCTGATGATCAAATTGGGAACCGAATCCAACGAAGACACCGCCGCCTCGGGAGACGCGCTGAGTCTGGAAGACGAAGAGTCCGCGCTGAGCTACCGCCGCTGATTCAACCAGGTTTCGGCTATCAGCGCCGCGGCTATGCTATGTGCGGCTATGCTATGCGCGGCTATGCTATGCGCGGCTCTGCCATGACTGTCCCCGCTCGTGATTTCATTCGCAGCGATGCTCGATAACCGCTCGTCCACCATTTCGTGTTCGATACCCGTCAACTTGCTGAGCCGCGCCGCAAACCGGCGTGCACGCTGTGACATATCACTCTCAGTGTCATCCATGTTGAGTGGCAGTCCGACCAGAAGCTTAACGGGCTGCCAGTGGTCGACGAGAGCCGCACAGTTGTCCCAATCGGGCTTGCCCTGGCGCGCCTTGAGCGTCTTGAGAGGATTCGCGGTGCCGGTAACGGTTTGCGCGACCGCGACCCCGATATGTTTCAGACCGAAGTCGAATGCGAGCAGGTAGCCGGGGCGAGATCTGGGCGGGCTACCGCCCGGTACGGGCGGACCGCCTGCAGGCGGG
>CBDUDJ010000185.1:0-5421 GCA_965365885.1 uncultured Gammaproteobacteria bacterium | reverse complement strand
CATCAGTGCAATCGCAGCACCACTCCAGTAAATCAACATTCTCACTTCGCCGAACGAGCGCTCATTAATATCATTGAGAGCCGGTGGCCGCCTGATCTCATCGGCTCTGCGAAAAGAGCGAACCAGCCGCCACCACGCATTCTCCTCGGTATACACGCCACGTCTGGCGAGCAAAACGTTCTGGTAGTAGCTGGCAAAACCTTCGGATATCCACTTCTGTTCAGAAGCTATATACGGCAGCAGAAGATGGCTGAATTCGTGCGTCGCGGTCCAGTCGCCCAGGTAGTCGTCTAATGCTCGCCCCGCATCGACGTAGAAACGTACGGTCTCACCGCCATCGCGAATGACATAACCAAAGGGCACCGCAGACCGGCTGCGACGATCCGGCCGTGCTTGTCCCGACTGGACGATGACTTGTGGTTGCGGATTCGGAAAGTGTCCCGAAACTCCCGCAACATCACCGGCCGACGATTTCAGCCAGGCAATGATGTTGGCTTCTTCGAGCGGATTGTCGGGGCTGTCAATGAGCGCCACACGCATCAAACCGCCGGGAACATCGAGCTCGAGTTGCCTGAAGCTGCCGATAACCACCGCGCCACGACTGCTGCGCGGCGAAGCTTCAAGGTGGTAAACACCCGGAGCAACGGGCACCCAGGGCGTGGAACACTTCATGCCAGCAGGCAGTTCGAGTTTGATACGCAGACGATCTTCTTCTCCGAGCGGCGGCAACCAGAGCCATTCACTCGGGATGCTGACGACCACATCGTCCGGCAACGGCATGCGTTCGCGTTGCGCACTGCGCAAAGGGTGGGAATAACGGACACAACCATCAGCTTCGCGTGTGACTATACGGTTGCCTCGAGCTTTGAGCGGCGAGTCATCGCAAGTTTTCAATCCTCTCAAATCCGAGGCCCTGCCATTGCGCGCCTGCAACTTCGTGACCCCGGCGGCGAGCTGTGCTTCGACGTCGACCGTCTTCAGGTCATCAGACACAACGATGTGATAGATGTGCTCAAGAGCCTCAGCTGGCATTGCGATGCTCGAAACGACGATGCTCAGAAAGGTGGCGAGAAACGCCAATTGCGACTCCGCACAGATAGCGCTGGTCAAAATACTTCGATGCTTCTTCACTTTTGAATTTGCTGCCTGAATCGCGTCGGTTCCATCGATTCTACCTGAGGTAAGGTGTGACCATGACTACCGTATTGTCCTGTTGTCTGTTCATGGGTCTGGTCGCCTGGGTTTCCTATCGCCGTACTCGCGGCCAGACAACCACCCGGGAAGGTTACTTTCTAGCCGGGCATGGTCTGACCGGAACGTTCATTGCCGGTTCGCTGCTGCTGACGAATCTGTCGGCGGAACAGCTCATTGGCCTCAATGGTTCTGCGTACGCATTCAACCTCTCGAGCATGGCCTGGGAAGTCACGGCAGCCGTTGCGATCATAATCATGGCCGTCGTTTTCCTGCCCCGCTATCTCATTGGCGGGTTCACAACGCTGCCTGAATTCCTGGAAACCCGCTTCGATGCACGCGTCCGCCGCACGACTGCTGGTCTATTTCTGCTGGGTTACAGCTTCGTCACGATCCCTTCTGTTCTCTACTCCGGTTCGCTCGCGGTGCTGCAGCTGTTCGACGTGACGGAACTGCTGGGGGTAGCCAGGAACGAAGCACTGACGATCACAATCTGGGTCATCGGCCTCATCGGCGCCGCCTACGCAATTTTTGGTGGCCTCAAAGCGGTCGCTGTTTCCGACACGCTCAACGGCATAGGACTCCTCATAGTCGGCGTCACAGTTCCACTGCTCGGTCTGATGAAGCTGGGTCACGGCAGTGTGCTTGCCGGTCTGAACACATTGACCAGCGAACACACAGAGAAACTCAACGCAATCGGCGCCGCCAGCGACCCCACGCCTTTTGGCACTTTGTTTACCGGGATGATTCTCGCAAATCTGTTTTACTGGGGAACCAATCAATACGTCATTCAGCGAACGCTGGGGGCCCGCAATCTGGCGGAAGGCCAGAAAGGCGTGCTGATCTCGGGTTGTTTCAAGATCGCCGTGCCGTTTTTCATGATGATTCCGGGAATCATCGCATTCCATCTTTACGGACCCGGTCTTGAATCCATGGATGACGCTTATCCGAGGCTGGTGAAGGACGTACTGCCAACCTACCTCAGTGGTTTCTTTCTCGCGGTATTGCTGGGCGCAGTTTTCAGTTCTTTTAATTCCCTCTTAAACAGCGCAGCCACCCTGGTGGCAGTCGACGTGTACCAACCGCTGCGACCGGCTTCGAGCGATGCGGATCTCATACGAGTTGCTCGTATTGCCGGAATCGCAATCGCGCTTTTTTCCTTTCTGATCGCACCAACTTTGCAGTATGCGCCGGAGGGGCTGTGGCAACTGATTCGCAAATTCACCGGCTTCTACAACATTCCGATCATTGCACTGGTGGTGATGGCACTCGTGACTCTGCGCAGTGCTCGACGTGTACCCGCAGTCGGTGCGCTCCTTGCGGTTGGCTTCCACCTCATCGCATACACAGTGGTGACATTTATCTGGGACACTGGCATTCATTTCATTCATCTATACGCGCTGCTTTTCGCCGCCGAGATAGCGATCATGTTTGCTTATATGTCAAGACACCCAATACTGAGCACCCAGCCGACACCACTGTCTGCATCGGAGTCAGGGATGGATATGACACCATGGCGCTATACCCGATTAACGAGCATTGGCCTGTTGTCTGCAGTAGTTTTGCTTTACGTTGCGTTTTCGCCATTGGGGCTGGCAAGTTGATCAAATACACGGCCGAGTTGCCGTGGACCGTTGACTACCTGCTGCGCGACTAATGTCGATTCCGCATCGAGCACGGCGATCGCAGGCAGTGCCCTGATTCCAAGCAGGAGACCGAGCTCCTGCGACACGACGAATACGTCCGGATCCAGACCGTTCTCCTGAACGTACCCTTCATAGGTTGCGAACTGCAGACCATCGCCAACCCACAGGCCGCGAATATTTTCAGCACGGTCAAGACAATCTGTGAAGGCAGGTAGCACACTACGACAAATGGGACAATCAGCCGCCACAAAGAGCAGCGCAAGCCAATTGGTCTGTATCCCGCCGAGCGAAATCTGCTCTCCTGCAAGTGTCGGCACATCCATCGGGCTGAACTCCTGGCCAACTTTCAGTGTTGTAGTTTTGCGTTCGAGGGAGGCAGGGGCGGTCCTTTCATGGAGCACGCCTATCTGACGCGCAAGAGAAATCACCGCGAGCGCAAGCAGCGCGATGCCGGCAATCTGGCCCGCGGTGGAGACAGCCAGCCAGGTCATCTATGAGTCTCCGGCAAAAAGTGCTGCGTGTTCTTCCCGCAGTTGTTTCTTCTGCACTTTGCCCATCGCGTTACGCGGTAGTTCCCGCACATTGACGACATGCTTAGGCTGTTTGAAGCGCGCGATCTGATTCGCAAGGGCGGCATCGACCGCACTCAACTCCAGATCTGCATTCGCGGTCACAACTACCGCGACCACCGCCTCACCGAAGTCCGGATGCGGAACACCAATGACCGCACTTTCGACAACGCCTGGAATTTCATCGAGGAGTTTTTCGATTTCCCTGGGGTAGATGTTGTAGCCACCGGAGATCACCAGGTCCTTGGCGCGACCCACGATAGTGACACGGCCGTCCGGCGCCTTTGTTGCGAGATCGCCCGTGATGAAAAATCCGTCCTCGCGAAATTCTTCTGCCGTCTTCTCCGGCATCTGCCAGTAGCCGCTGAAGACATTTGGACCTTTGACCTCGATAACGCCGACCTGGTCAGGCTCCAGCACAGCACCATCATCTGCCGTGATCCGTGCCTGCACACCAGGCAGCGGATAGCCAACGGTGCCGGGATGTCGATCGCCCAGCAGCGGATTGCTGGTGTTCATCAGTGTCTCGCTCATACCGTAGCGTTCGAGAATCCTGTGACCGGTTCGCTGTTGCCACTCGCCGAAGGTCTGTTCGGTAAGAGGTGCGGACCCGCTGATGAACAAGCGGATGTTGCGGCAGGTTGATTTGTCGAATTCGGCTTGCTGCAGCAGGCGCGTATAAAAGGTCGGTACTCCCATCATCACCGTGGCATTCGGCAGACATTCGATCACCTGGCTTGTATCGAAGCTGGCAAGAAAAATCATCGGTGTCGCCTGCAACATTGCACAATGCAATGCAACGAACAGACCGTGCACGTGAAAGATCGGTAGCGCATGCAGCAGAACATCGTCATCCCGCCAACCCCAGTAGTCGACCAGCGTGACTGCGTTGATGGCCAGATTGCCGTGACTCAGCATTGCGCCCTTAGAACGCCCAGTGGTGCCGGAGGTATAAAGAATTGCCGCCAGATCATCCGTCGTTCGTGTCGCGATTTCACCGTTGGGCGTCTGGTCGGCAATGTTTTCGAGCAATGAACCGGCACCATCGGCACCCAGCGTCAGCACTCTGGTTTGCAAACTGAGTTCCGGGCGTCGCTCGCCACAGGCCGGGGAACAGACAAAAACCGCAGGCTGCGCATCTTCGAGAAAATAGTCGACTTCCGCGTCTGTGTAAGCGGTGTTGATGGGTACATACACCGCACCCATTCGCAAAGCGGCAAGGTACAAACCGACCGCCTGGGCAGACTTGTCGACCTGCACCAGCAATCGATCGCCAGCGGCAACGCCCGCTTGCCGCAGCACCTCAGCGATACGGCTGCTGAGTTCGTCGATTTCTCCGTAACGCCACTGGCGCCCACCAAGGATGTCCAGACAGACGTTGTCTTCATGACCGCGCAATGACTGCTGCAGCAACCAGTAAAAGTTCTCGCTCATCGACTATGCAACACCTCCATCGATCGGCAAGTGTATTGGCCCAAGGACCTTGTGTCGCCTTTTGCTGTCAAAAGGCGGTAATCTTGCGGTCCTCCCTTTCGGAGATTGATTTTGCAGCTGCGGAACGAACTCGTCATCACCGTTTTCCTGAGCGCGCTGCTTGCTGGGTGTGGTCAGGATGGCGCCGGCGGGCCCGGGACAAGCGCCCGCGGCGGTCCGGGAGGGTTTTCCCGCGGTCCGACTCAGGTCGTCGCCGCAACAGCCCAGATCCGGGAAATCCGCGAAGAGATCGAAGCGATCGGTACGACGTACGCCAATGAATCTGTGACCATCGCTGCCCGGGTAACCGATACGATCAGCGAAGTGAATTTCGAAGACGGTGCATTTGTGGAGGCCGGTGACGTGCTGGTCGTGCTGACCAGTGAAGAGGAAGCCGCCCTCCTGCGGGAATCAAAGGTCGATCGCGACGACGCCAAGCGACAACGCGCGCGTCTTGAAGATCTCTTCGCGTCCAACAGTGTTGCGGAGTCCGCTCTTGACGATGCTCGCGCCGCGGAACTCTTTGATCTCTCGGTACGACT
>CBDUDJ010000184.1:0-5431 GCA_965365885.1 uncultured Gammaproteobacteria bacterium | reverse complement strand
AGTTCCGCCGGCACCGCCGCCATGGCTTCATCCTTGCGGCCAGCCAGGAACAGATCCTGTATTTTCTCCGCAGCTTCTTCGAATCCGAGACGCTTCGCGTAGTCGTTGTAGAAGTTTTTGTCCCGCGCTCCCATACCACCGATGTACAGCGCCATGTTGCCGCGAATTGGCATCATGCACTGTGCAACATCATCTCCCATGATTACGGTAACGAAAGGTGCGATATCGAACTGTGTGAGATTTTTATCCCCCCCGGCCTTGGCGAAGCCCTTTGCGACAGGCTCTTCGAATACATGGTACTGCTCGGGATCCATCCAGACCGGAAAAAACCCGTCAGCAACTTCTGCTGCAGCCTCGACACCCTTTGGCGTGATGGTTGCCGCGTAGATCGGAATGTCTTCTTCGCAATGCAGAATGCTCTTCAGCGGTTTGCCAAGGCCGGTTGCTCCCGGGCCGGCATAGGGCAGCTGATACATATCTCCTTCAAATGTGGCCCGCTCCTGCCGGGCGAATATCAGTTTCATAATCTGCACATACTCACGCAGGCGCGTTACCGGCTTGCCGTACGGCACACCGTGCCAGCCTTCCACGACTTGCGGCCCGGAAGCACCCAGCCCGCAGATGAAACGTCCGCCGGATAAGTCAGCCAGGCTCATTGCAGTCATAGCCGCCATGGCGGGGGTGCGTGCCGGCATCTGCATGATGGCAGTACCGACTTTGATCGTGTCGGTTTGCGCAAGAATCCACGCCGCGGGCGTCACCGCATCGGAGCCATAGGCCTCCGCGGTCCACACGGATTCATATCCCAGATTCTCGGCGTGCTTTATCGCCTCGATCGGAATGCTCATCTTGCTGCCTGAGTAGCCGCTTATCAGCCCTAGTTTCATCTTGCGTCCTCCAATTGGTACTAAATCCACGTGTTCCAAGCCGCGTGTTGCAACGTCCTTCGACAACCGGCTACGGCAAGGCCGGTCAAAATAACAAATCCGCCGTCACGGATATAGTGAAGCTGTACGGGATCGGCGTAGCGCGCGAGGATAATCGACGACTCCGGTGCGGCCGTCGCTCACTGATCATGGCCGCCGGAGCCACTGAGATACCGCACGATGGCTAGCGATTCATAGAGCCACTGCACGCCGTCTTCGCGCTCGATTCGCAGGCATGGCACCGTCTGCCGGCCGCCGCCTTCGATGAGTTCGCGTCTAGCCGCCGGATCGTGGAGCGTGTCACGTAGACGGATGTGTAAGTTGTTTTCAAGCAGAAATTGCCGGACGCGATGGCAAAACGGACAGCTGTCGGACTGAAATAGCTGATAATTCTCGGTCATCGGTTTACTGGATAAGTCTTGCAGGTATGTATCGCAGGTAAGCGGCGGGCCAGTATGCCATATCCATCGTGAAAACACGCCGAGGCACAGTTAGAATTCGAACATTCGCAGAAGTCAGGAGTGAGTAGATGACAAGTCGCAAATCGCGCGAGGAGCGGGTCAAGCGAGTTAGGAACGGTATTCTTGTGGGGGTCGCCGCGGTTTCGTTGCTGGTTCTTGGCTATGGCCTGGTATACAGCACCGGCGCAACTCAAGGCGAGATCCTCGAGGGCACCCACTATCGGATTCTGGACAGCTACGATCGGCGCCGACCGGGTGAGGCGGTGAAAGTCCAGGAATTCTTCTCCTACGGCTGCATCCACTGCAAAAACTTCGATCCACTCATCGAGCAATGGCTGACTGACCTGCCCGAAGGCGTCAGCTTTTCCCGTTCGCCAGTAGCATTTTCACCGAGTTGGACACTCCTTGCGCAAGCCTACTTCACGATGGAATACCTCAAGATCCTCGATGCCAATCACACCCGCTTGTTCCGGCAGATACATGACAATCGCAGACAGTTCATGTCCGCAGACGAAGTTGCGGAATTTATCGACGGCAACGGGGCAACGAAAGAAGAGTTCCTCCGCGCATTCAACTCACCCGACGTCCGCCGGGCGATACGTGAATCGGATGCCGACCAGAGAGGTCTATCGATAACAAGCGTTCCTACGATGGTTGTTGCGGGCAAGTACGTCGTCAATATGGACAACGGGCGCAAGGTGGCTCTTGAAGTAGTCGATCACCTCTTAACGCTGGAACAGCGTTCAGCCGAGCCTGAAAAGACCTGAGAAATTCCTTCAGGTCGCGTTCAGGATCCAACGTTTATGGTCGCTAGCTTGTTAATTCGAGGCCCGGCCACATGGGTGAATATCAGGATCTCATCGCAGCCATCTCACTGACGCTGGGCGTTGCCTGGGCCAGTGGCATCAATCTTTACGCCGCGGTAGCAGTACTCGGCCTTGGCGGCGCCACCGGCTATGTGGATCTGCCGCCGGCACTGGAGGTGGTGCAGGACCCTGCAATCATCCTCGCCGCCGCTTTCATGTATTGCGTCGAATTCATGGCAGACAAGACACCCGGCGTCGACACGGTGTGGGACACCCTGCATACCTTTATTCGCATCCCGGCTGGCGCTGTGCTTGCCGCCGGTGCTGCAGGTCCGGTCGATCCGGCCATTGCCGTTGCCGCCGGCCTCCTTGGCGGTACTCTAACAGCGGCCACCCACGCTACGAAGGCAGGTAGCCGCGTGCTGATCAATACCTCGCCGGAGCCGTTTTCGAACTGGACGGCGTCCCTCATCGAGGATGTCGCCGTGTTTGCGGGCCTCTGGGCCGCCTTTCAGCATCCCGTGCTATTCTTATCGGCCCTCGGGGTATTTCTTATCGCCTTATGCTGGCTACTACCAAAGCTCACTCGCGGCGTCGCCGCACTCTTGCGCAAGCTCGGCACCTGGCTGGGTCTGTTCAAGTCCGACGCGCGTCCGGCAGGGAGAAGTGCTGCGAACCCGGAGCTCGAGAAGTTGCGCCACAGCGGCATACTCACCGAGGCCGAATACCATCGGGCCTGCCGGCGCATCGGCCAATCGAACGAACGCTTTGCTTCCTGAGCCCAGTTGCATGCCCTGATCGCACAGTGAGGAGTCGATGACGCTTCGGCTGCGCACTGTCTTCATAAAATTCACACTCGCTGCCATGTCCCTGGTGGCACTTGCGCTGACCGGCTATCTGTTTTATCTCGACCAGCTGATCACAACCACGTTCGAAGGCCGACGCTGGTCCGTGCCGGCAGTGGTGTATGCCCAACCGCTCGAGCTGTACAGTGGCGCCGGTCTCACGCTCACGGACGTTACCGGGGAACTGGATCGGTTGGGCTATCGGCAACTGGCGAACATGACGAACCCGGGGACTTACAAGCGCACCGGCAGACACCTCAGCATTCACCTTCGTGCCTTCCATTTCATGGAGCGGGCCCGGGCAAGCCAGCGGATCGGCATCGGCTTCAACGAGCAGGGTATAAGCGACATCACCGATGCCAGCGGCCGACCCGTGCCGCTCATTCGTCTGGATCCTCTGAATATAGGCAGCTTCTTTCCAAGCCACGGTGAAGACAGACTCATCCTGCCACCTGCCTCAGTGCCAGCATTATTGCTGGAAGGGCTGAAGGCTGTCGAAGATACGAATTTCGACCGTCATCCGGGATTCGATCTGCGTGGAATCGCACGTGCAATCTGGGTAGACATCACATCGGGCGAACTTAAGCAGGGCGGCAGCACGCTCACCCAGCAACTGGTGAAGAGTTACTACCTGAGCAACCGTCGCACCCTCGAACGCAAACTTCGAGAGCTTGCAATGGCAGTTATTCTGGACGCTCGCTTCACGAAGGAAGATCTCCTCAATGCCTATGTCAACGAAATATATCTGGGTCAGGACGGCAACAGAGCAGTACATGGTTTTGGTCTCGGTTCCCAGTTCTATTTCAACAAGCCACTGGCTGAATTGAAGCCTTTCGAAGTCGCAACTCTCATCGCAATCATCCGCGGACCCTCTTACTACAATCCAAACCGTCATCCCGAACGGGTACTGCAACGCCGCAATCGTATCCTGGCAAAGATGCACGAAGTGGGTTTGATCGATGCCAGCACTCATGAAACGAACCGACTCACGCCACTCAACGTCATCACGGGCGCGCGAAGCGGCGGCGCTTACTACCCGGCATTCATGGACATGGTGCGGTCGACTCTAGCTTCACGTTACAGAGAAGAAGATCTCACTTCTCAGGGCTTGCGCGTGTTCACCACCTTGTCACCCCGCGACCAGGATGCCGTTGAACGTGCAATGGCTGAAGGGCTCGCCGAGTTGGATCAACGCCAACAGAACAACGCGCCGACAACCGCCGGGAACGAAAAGCCGCTGCAGGGTGCGGCTATAGTAGCCAACACTCAAACAGGCGAAATTCTTGCGTTGGCAGGCGGCCGGACTGCCGGCGTCGATGGCTTCAATCGAGCACTGAACGCCAGACGGCCGGTCGGTTCGCTATTGAAGCCCGTCGTCTATCTGACCGCACTGGAGCGCGGCTACCACCTCGCGAGCGAAATTCAGGATGTGCCCGTAACACTTCCCTTAACGGGTCAGGCGGCGTGGCAGCCATCGAATTTCGATGGCACTCATCACGGCCCGGTATCTCTAATACGGGCGCTGGGCGATTCGCTCAATCTGGCGACGGTTAACCTGGGCCTCAGCATTGGCGTCGATCAGGTTGCGCTGAGGCTGGAAGAACTCACCGGGCAACCTCCGGCAAATCGATATCCGTCGCTGTTGCTCGGCGCCGAGTCGATGACCCCGATTGAGGTTCTCAGCATCTACGGTACTTTTGCCAGTGGTGGGTTCTACATGCCACCTAAACCGGTTATCGCAGTTTTGAATGAAGCCGGTGCTCCGGTGTCACATCACCGCTTCGAACTCGAACAGAGAATCGCCCCCGATCATGCCGCAGAGATCAACCGAGCGTTGGAAATCGTCATGCTACAGGGCACCGGCAAAACCTCGCGTCACGCACAACTCGGGGTCGCTGGTAAAACCGGCACGTCGGATGACTTCCGCGACAGCTGGTTCGTCGGTTATGACAATCGAAGGCTTGTGGTTGTCTGGCTGGGGTACGACGATAACCGGCCAACCGGTCTCACCGGTGCGGCTGGCGCGTTAAAAGTTTGGGACCGCATGCTTACCCAACTCGGCATCGAGCCGCTCCCGAGGACTGACAAGCCCGACTGGGCCGAGGTTGAATACACCAGCGGTCTGCTTGCCAGTCAATCCTGTGCACAGGTCATTCAGGTGCCCCTGCCTGACGATGCTGTTTTACAGGCCAAACCAGGTTGTGGTATCAACTTTCGGGCGATGCGACATCGCATCCGTGCAGGCGCTCGATCGTGGTCCCGAGCCAGGCCATGAATCAGCTAAGACATCATCGCCATCCGCTGGTTGTCGCATGGTTGCTTGTTGTGACTACCGGCTGCAGCGGTGTGGCAATCGATGAGGGAGATCGGAAGAGCACACGTCTGAACTCCAG
>CBDUDJ010000183.1:0-5443 GCA_965365885.1 uncultured Gammaproteobacteria bacterium | reverse complement strand
AAGTCAGATTCTAAAGGGACCAGACTCAGCAGGAGCAGGACTGCGTCGCCCAGGGTGCTGATCATGAACAGCGTCATCGTCATTCGCACGAGCTTCTGGTGGCTTGCGCGGGTGCGCCAGGCCAGATTCAAGCCGACCACGAGTACGCCAAGCTCACAGACGAGCTTCAACAAGGCATGTGGCGTGTCCAGGCCAAGTAAGCGCGTGTGGGCAAGATAGGCGGCGAGCAAGGCTGCGAACAGCCAGATGTAGAGCCTGCGCTGCGTGTAGATGAGCCTTTCCGGGGACTTTCTGGCAAACACGACTGCGACGAGGGCAGTAGCCTGGTGAATTATCTGACTACCCGCGGTTTTAAGCTCGCTCATCTACTGCTCACGTTCTGAGGAAGGCGAATAACCGGTACTAGAGGGTTTTTGCCAGGTTGACGGTGCGCTCGACAAGTTCTGATAGCTCCAGGCTATCGTGGCCGGCGAGCGCCAGGCCGACTTCGCCCTGCCACGGGCTCAGCCACGGTTCGGGAATCGGTTTGCCCTGCAGTCCCCACAGCGCGCCGACGGTCGCGCCGTTGCAGTCGGTATCGAGACCGGCTGCGACAACGTCGCCAATTGCAGCGCCGAAATCGTCGGTGTGGGTCAGCAGCGCCCAGACGACCAGAGCGAGATTGTTCAGCGTGTGGACTGGTGAGAGGGATGCGTATTTGTCGCGGATCGCTGCCGGACCGGCCGGATTTCCAGCATAACTCGCGCCCAGTTCGATCGCCTGTGCCGCGCCTGAATCTTGTGGGATATGTGTCTTTGCCTTTGCAACGGCGGAGCTGAGTGAGTCGGCACCCGGAATCTCGGCACCGAGTGCCGCCACGAACACGGCACCGGAGACGCCATCTCCGCGATGCGACAGCTGAGCATCCTGCGTGGCAAGCTGGGCAGCCAGTGTTGCATTGCCGGGTGTAACCCAGCCATAAAGGTCCGCCCGGATCTGTGCGCCGATCCAGTCGTTGTACGGATTATCAGAACACTCATCCAGGTCGAAACCGGGTTCACGGCCTTGGGGAAACCACTCGTGTGCTCGATTGAGGAGAATCCGATACGCGGCACGCTCGGCGGTGAAGGTCATTCCCACGGGCAGGAAATTGAGCCAGGTCCGGGCAACGTCTTCCGTCGTCAGCGCGGCGCCGTGTTTTTCAAGCATGATCAGCGCAAGGGTTGTGTAGTGGATGTCGTCATCGGGTTCGCTGCGGCTGATGTGCCCACGACAGCAACCCGGCCAGGCCGCTGTGCCTTCAAGCAGAGGAATATAATCGCGCAGCGGCAGAGCTTCGGCGCGCTGCAGGTAATCGTGCAATGCATCAAAGCCCTCGCGCATGGACAGCATCTCCACCGCTTTGCCGAGCAGGCAGCCGGTAATCCGACCCTGCCATGCTCCGCGGATACGCGTTTCCAGTGCAGCTTCGGTCATGTTGCCTACCGGTTGAGGTCGATTACGCGGGACGAGGGAGTGTAGCAGACGCCGCGGAGCGCCCGGCGATTGCCCGTTCGGCCGTCCAACGAATTACGCGGCGGGTATTGAACGCCGTGACGATCGGTTCTATGTTGCAGCACTGAGCGTGATTCGTGATCAGGGGAGGGTGAATGAAAGCGGTAGCGACAATGCTGCTCGTGCTGGCCGGATGCCAGGCACTGGCAAATACAGTAGTTCTGTACGCAGATCGAGCGGTCGAGGTGACGGACACGCTGGCAGACCCAGACGACCTCTGGGTGAAGCCGGCGGAGCTCACCCGGGTGAACGGCTTCGAACTCAAGCCCGAAGGCGCCTGCATCGATGATATCTGCGTCCCCGTTCGCCAGGACGAAGACAGCGACATCTTCATTACGCGCAGCGGCCAGCAATGGTTCAACGTGACGGAGCTTGCTGACCGGTTGCAGCAACCCTACGCGGTAGATTTCGATAATGCGGTCTGGAGCTTCGGGGCCATTCCAGCACGACGACTCAGCTTTGTGAACGAAGCGCTGGCGCCAGACTTCACGCTGACAGACATGTCCGGCAATCCGGTCCAGCTGTCAGACTTCAAGGGTAAGAAGATCATGTTGCTGACCTGGGCATCCTGGTGAGGATGCCGATTTGACCTGTCAGGTTGGCAGGCAGTATTCGAATCTCTGGAGAACGAATCCTCCGACAGCAACTTCGTCATTCTCGCTGCAGCTCAGGACACAGGTGGTATAGCAGCGGCGGCGCCCTGGTACGAACTGGCGCAAACGAGCTTCGTATCACTCGTTGATGAAGCGCACACCATCAGTTCGCTCTACAACCTCGGCAACGTTCCCTCGGCAGTCTGGATCGATGAAGAAGGCTATGTGCGGCGAATCGATGAAGGGACGTATGCAACTGTCCATAAAAACGGCGATTTCGAATTTGGTAGAGACGACTATGCGCCAATGGTGGTTGATTGGGTGAAACATGGTGACGCCAGCACGCACCTGCCATCACGCGGCGAGTTGCAGTTCGAAAAACGTACGGCAGAGGCTGCCAGAGCAGAGCCGCTGTTCAAGCTTGGCGTCTACTTCCTGCAAAAGGACGATGAGGAGACGGCGCGCAAGTACTGGGTAGAGGCGCAGAAACTGAATCCTGAAAGCTGGAACTACCATCGCCAGGACTGGTCGTTTACTTCAGAAGAACAGGCCGGTGCAAACTGGGTGAAAAAATTTCAGGCGTTGCAGGGGCAACCCTACTACAAACCAATCAAGGGTCTCGACGAAAGCGATTGAAAAGAGGAGCCATGGACCAGTCTACGATCGATCCTGACAAGCTGAAGAGATATTCCTTCGCCGTGTGGAGTTACAAGCAGGGTGAAATGGTGTCGTTGATGATCCACATCGGCGATCGGTTAGGGCTGTACAAGGCTCTTTCGAATGCAGGTCCTGTAACCGCAGCCGAACTCGCTGCGAAAACGGATCTGCAGGAGCGATGGCTCCTGGAATGGTTGCGCGGACAGGCGGCGGCGAGATTGCTCGAATATCACGACGGCGATCGGTTCGAACTCACAGACGTCGGGGCCGCGGTGCTCGCCGATGAAGAGGCGAGTCTCGCGTTTGCCGCGGGGGCATTTTCCGCCTCCGCACCGCCCGCGACTGTCGACAAGCTGATTGAAGCGTTCCGCACCGGTATCGGCCTCTCCTATGAAGACCTGGGAGCTAATGCCGCACATCGCACGGAACGTATGCTTGGTCCCTGGACCCGACAGGAACTTGTGCCGAAGATCATTCCCGCGCTCGATGAGGTTGCAGAGAAACTCACAGCAGGCGCTGTCGCTGCGGATGTCGGCTGTGGTGGCGGGATTGCGCTCGTCACAATGGCCCAAGCTTTTCCAGACAGTGAGTTTCACGGCTACGATCCGAGTGCTCACGCGATTCACCGTTGTGAAGAGAAGGTTGCAGACCTGAATCTGAAAAACGTGAAGTTGTTTGTTTCAAGTGGCGAAGAGCTACCGGATTCGCCGACTTACGATTTTCTGATCACCTTTGATTGCATTCACGACATGACACGGCCGGCCGAGGTCATCTCCTCGATTCGCCAGTCGCTGAAAGCCGATGGCACATGGCTCATCAAAGACATCCGCAGTCAGCCCGATTTCAAGGAAAATATGCGCAATCCTTTGCTGGCGATGTTCTACGGTTTTTCGGTTTCCGCCTGCATGTCATCGGCGTTGTCGGAACCCGGTGGTGCAGGCCTTGGCACGCTGGGTTTCAATCCGGAAGTCGCTGCCCGCATGACACGCGAGGGTGGCTTTACGCGCTTTCATCAGCACGACTTCACTGACCCCAGTAACCTGTACTACGAAGTGCGCCCCTGAATCGGGCCCCATGCCGCTGATAACCCATGTTGGAGACCTGCAGCGGCTGCATCGCAAGCGTGTGCCGCGGATGTTCTACGACTACGTGGATTCAGGTTCCTGGTCCGAGGAAACCTATCGGGCGAACGAACGCGACTTTTCCGGGATCAAACTACGGCAACGGGTTGCGATCAACATGGAGGATCGTTCACTCAACAGCCGGATGATCGGTCAGGATGTGGCCATGCCAGTCGCGCTTGCACCTGTCGGAATGACGGGCATGCAATGCGCCGATGGTGAAATTCTCGCCGCCCGGGCGGCAGAAGAATTCGGAGTGCCTTACACATTATCCACGATGAGCATCTGCTCGATTGAGGATGTGGCAGCCCATACGAGCAAACCGTTCTGGTTTCAGCTCTACGTCATGCGTGATCGCGGCTTCAATGAAAGGCTCATCGATCGGGCAAAGGCCGCGGGTTGCTCAGCGTTGGTTCTAACACTGGACCTGCAGATTCTGGGTCAGCGCCACAAAGATCTGATCAATGGTTTGTCGGCGCCGCCGAGACTCACGCTGAGAAACATTGCGAACATGATGACCAAGCCGGCATGGTGTGCTGGGATGCTTGGCACGTCGAGGCGCAGTTTTGGCAACATTGTCGGTCACGCGACAGGCGTCGACGATCTGAGTTCTCTCAGCGAATGGTCAGCCCGTCAGCAGGATCCGACGCTGAACTGGGATGACGTGGCATGGATCAAGGAACGCTGGGGCGGCAAGCTCGTGTTGAAAGGCATCCTGTGTGAGGAAGATGCGAGGCTTGCGGTCGCGAGCGGCGCCGATGCGCTCATCGTGTCTAATCACGGCGGCCGGCAGCTTGATGGCGCCCCATCTTCGATCGAAGTATTGCCGCGCATTGTCGATGCGGTGGCCGGGGATACGGAAGTGTGGATGGACGGTGGCATTCGCTCGGGACAGGACGTTTTCAAGACGCTGGCGCTCGGTGCATCAGGCACGCTGATCGGTCGCGCGTACGTATACGGACTCGGCGCCATGGGTGGTCCCGGTGTCACGAAAAGTCTGGAATTGATTGCCAACGAGCTTGATCTCACGATGGCCTTTTGCGGCCTGCGCGACGTGCGAAAAGTCGATCGATCAGTCCTCTGGAACTTCCCAGCCGACTAACGCCGCGGCGTCACCAGATAGCTCGAGCGAAACTGAATACCCCAATGACCATCCTGCAGAGTGGCTATCCAGAAAGTTTCGAACTGGTTGTAGATCGAACCGTCGGCGTGGCAGCGATCAATGTTTAATGCCAGATGGACTTTGTCGCTGCCGGAATGGACGACCGTCATGCCCAGTAGAATGGTGTGATCCCAGCCTTCCGCTGCAAGGTGTGATTTCCCACGCTTGCTCATTTCAACGAAATCTTCCTGCGTCTCGACGGTGACGATCCGGCCGTTGGCCAGCCGCACATGCGGATAGTTGAGTGTGTCGGCAAGTGCCTCGTGATCCTGCGCGTTGAAGGCGGCTATGAAACCTTCGACAGCTGCTTTTGCTGAGTCTTCCTCTGTCATTGTCCTGTCTCCCTTGTAGAAGTTGCGAGTACATCGTCTTCCCGA
>CBDUDJ010000182.1:0-5443 GCA_965365885.1 uncultured Gammaproteobacteria bacterium | reverse complement strand
ACTCGTAGTTCCTGCGCGTCAACTCCTGTGTCAATCGCTCGCGAACATTCGTTTTGAAAAAAATCTTGCGCTCGAAGTCGAGGCCCGGCGATAAATCCAGGTACGCATGTGTTGGCCGCGCGAAGCAATACACACAGCCGTGTTCGCAGCCTTTGTAGGGGTTGATTGAGCGATCGAAAGGAATGTCTGGAGACTGATTGGTGCTGATCAACTTAATCGTGCGATCGGGTAGAAGTTCGGTTGCTGACTTCGAGTTTGCGGCATCCTGCTCAAGATGAGAGCCCCAGCCATCGTCGATCTCTTCACTGTGGCGAGCGAGAAATCGACTCTCTGGATTTACAGTTGCACCGCGGCCTTTTTCAAGCTTCGCACCCGCCAGAGTTCTGGAGAAGTCGGTCACCGGTCCCAAGTCGCACTGTTTACACAGGAACGGACTATCTTACACTCATTTACTGTATATATATACAGTATCGGTGGACTATGAAGAGGGTATAGAAAGATCCCGCGGAAATTGATCTGCAAGAACCACGATACCGCTTTACCCCCCTGAGCGGACACTACTCACATCAAGTGGCTCGTAGAAGCCTGTCTACCTGTTCGCGAAAGGCCTCATCAAATTCCATCTGATATTCCTTCCAGAACCACCGTCCGCCTGGAGAGGTGACAATCCTTGTGAGTATTACCAGTTGTGATTCCCACGTGCTCGTAGAAAGGTCCGCGAAACTAGTCTGGGAATATATGTTCGATACCGATAGTAAGATATTGTGCATGAGCAGTCGAAATCGAATTCGACTCTCTTCATCAAGATCGTCTGGATTGGCCAATCCTTTCATGTAAATTCTGGCTACTTCAGCATTCTCATACATCGATTGCCTAACACTTGTAACTTTACTGATACTGGCATCAATTGCTGAAGCCCGAACTGCTTTTGTGTTTTGGCGAATCTGCAGAGCGAGATATATCAGTGTCAGAAACACTGCCAGCGCGCCAATAATCTCACCGATGGCACCCGCCGCTTCCCAATTCATTTCCCACCTCCCCATCAATTAGGGTGATCTTACAACAGGCAGGCGACGTCGGTCTGTCATGAGGCCCTCGTCGGACCCACGACTCGGCTCGCCAGAGGAAATCAGGCAGAATCTGAAAGCCACATCTAAACGGGAAGACTATGAACTGGACCAAGGCGTCAGCTATGTCTGAGATATTCAGCTCTGTTGCCATGTCAATCGCTACAACCGCTGCACACTTTCTTAATCGGAGTAAGACCGGTTTCAGTGCGCTTCCAAACGGTGATGCCTGTATCCCACATGTAGGGTTCAGTTGCCCAGTACTCCTTCTCGCCATCCTGGTTGAGCTCAGATACGGCGAGAAGTCTCGCGCGTGTGCACGATGGTTTCTTGGAAGGTTCGTAGTCACCTTGATCAATACAGATGTTGTGATGTTCAGCGAAATAGGCAGTCTCGGATGCGTCTGGGTAGTGGAAAATTTCAGGAAGAGACCGATCCGAGAGAAGTGTCCATAGCGCCAGGTCTGCTTTTGGCTCTGCATGGAACACGCAGTGGTCTTCTCCGAGCCGGTCAAGATACGACGATACCTGTCTCAAGGCTGTAGGAACGGCTGAAGGTGCAAGAACATTCCAGTAGTTCATACCATCTCTGATCGCCGCACCATCCGTGGTCACCAGCATACCGTTCCGGACAATGCCAAGAACTCGAAAAGAACCTAATCGAATCCCGTTTGTTTGGCGGATCTCGCCGATATATCCGATAAGTACGTCTGAAGGAGGTAAAGCAGCAGAGAAGGGGCATGCTGGATCTGCCGCGGCCAACAACGGATTGGGAATAGCAACAACTGCCAGGAACAGCAGAGACAGTCGGAATTTGCACATATACCCTTTCCCTAAGTAATTCTCTGTAGTACGCCGCCGCCTACGAGTAAATTCAACGGCTGTCCTTCCGATTCATATCCCTGTAAACGCCCTCAGAAACCTGGCGGTCTGAGGATACGGTTGCATCCAGGTAGTCCTGGAATTCGGGGAAGAAGATGGATCTTCGTTGCTGCCAATACTTATGAAAACCCGGCTGATCTTTAACAGCGACCATGACTTCAGTTAATGAGTAGTTGATTCTCTCGTCAAGGGTGCCTTCTTTGGCCAAGTAGTAGCTGTTCTGGAAGGCAAGGAGCAGCCCGTGAAAAATGTAGACGAACTGGATCCACTGCTCGGGCGTTTGCGCTTCTGGATCTGCCAGCGCGTTATAAAACAAAGCACTCGACTGCTCATTGTTTCCCATCTCTCTATACCAGGCGGTGACGGTCGAAGTACTTTGAATTGCGCTGGCAGACCGGGTGGCTCGAGTACTCTGGCGCATCTGCACCGTGAGAAATACCAGAGTAATTGCGACTACGAACATTCCTAGGACTTCTGCGATGTTTGCGAGCTGCTCTAAAGGCATAGGTTTTCCTCTGCTGACTAAGCGAGTTTCCAATGTTAGCGTCAATCCCGGGTAAAGCGACCATTCGCCTGAGTGAGGTTCAGCCGCGCCAGGTGTAGGCTGGTCCAACAGGCGGAGTAAAAACTTCACTACAGAGGGAACTGCACGATGAATCAGGTAGACGTCTACGGCGCGGATCACTCGCCTTGGGTTCAGGCAGTGTTGCTCGGACTACACGACGCCGGGATTCCCCACTCACTGAGTCCGCTTCCGCCACTTGAAACTTTCCTCAAATCCGGCGTCAGGATGCCGGCTGCAAGGATCGATGATGGCCCCTGGCATTTGGAATCGACCGACATTCTCCGCAACGTCGGCTGCAAAACCATCGCCGATGAGCAGATGCAACTCGTGCGCAGAGCATGGCAGGGTGTTATGCATCGTGCTGACAGCGCACCGCTCTTCTGGGGAGGGTTCAGCCTCATGGGAGATCGCAATCCATCTTATGTTCGCCGACTGATGAACAATTTCCTTCGCAGCTTTGTGACGCTCTACTTCTTCCTGGTGATTCGCACCACGGTCCTGCTTGTGCGACCCGGAACCCCTGAGAACTTTGGCGACCAGTTCCTGCCATTCGAAGAAATGCTGCAAGCGTCCGGCGCGCCTTACCTGTGCGGCCAGGAACCCAACACACTCGACTTCCTTTTGTTCGGCATTATCCAGTGCCACTGCAGCATCTATGTGCCACCTGTGACTGCACTGCAGGCCGACTCACGTCTTGAAAAACTGCGTGCGTGGATCGGTACTATGCAGGGGAGATTCGAAGACTATGGCCACCTGTACTCGGGCGCTTACTTTGCCCCGCACTCAAGACCACCCACCTGGGCTTCTGCGCTGGAGCGGACCACCTTCTGGCTTGGCGCAATATTTATGCTCGCGATATTTCCCGTGAGCGTCCCACTGGTTGCCTTCATGGCGATCCGCAACCGGAGATCATGATAGGCTAACTATCCCGAATTCGGCGGCCGACTCTAACGATTCGGAGAACTTAGAACTTGAAATCAATCGTAGTCATGACTGCTCTACTTCTGCTTTCGCCTGGTCTTGCAGCTGGAGAAACACCCATGCCCGTGCAGGCGGCGCTGGACTATCAGGTGCCGGGAAATACCTGTTCGAAGCCCGATATTGTTGCAGACGACACCAACGTCGCACCACCGGTCCAGGACACGGGTAGCGTCCCTTTTTTTGAAGGTAGCAATACCACCAACGTAAGCGACCTGGATGGCTATGAACGCGATCGACAAGAGCGCAAGGGAAAGCGGTGGAGAAAATGCCTGGCCGAGTACAAAGCAGGTCTGCTGGACGATATGGAACGATTGAAAAGTAGCGCCCAACACGGTCTGACCCAGGAGCAGGCTAACGCCATTGTCTCAAACATGGCGCTCATTCAAAAAGTATATCTAACGTCAGATGGTGTTCTCGAATAGGCTGAGCTCGCGGAATACTCTGCGAGTCCTGAGAACCAGTAACCCGTCTACTGAATTGCCACGCAAATGAAAATCAGATCGAAACAGCAAAACTGACACTGGGAGACAGGATGATTGTCGTCAACGTAATAGTAGAAACAAGTGTGGAGAACATAGCCACAATGCAGGCTGCAGTTGCAGAGATGGAAGCAGCCAGTCGCGCCGAGGCGGGTTGTGCCGACTACACGTTCTGCGTGGAGCTGAACGACCCCAACCGGCTGCGAATCGTCGAAAACTGGGTGGACATCGCTGCGCTCACCGAGCACTTCCGCACACCGCACATGGCAGCGTTCAATGCTGTAATGGCTGAGAACCCGCCAGCGAACGTCGATGTGAAGTGTTACGAAGTCAAAGAAATTCCGCTCCCCAGACCGTAAGCATGGCCGCTACCGGGAACAAACTGCAGCTATGGGGCGGTGCGACCAGCCGCACCTTCCGGCCGCACTGGATGCTCCACGAACTCGGCATCGACTACGAATCAAAACTGATCGGTTCCCGCACGGGCGAAACTCAACAACCCAAATTTTTAGAACTCAATCCGAAGGAGAAAATTCCGGTACTGGTGGACGGCGATTTCGTGTTGACCGAAAGCGTCGCGATCGTTACCTACCTGGGCGATCACTACGCTGGCGACCGGCAACCGCGCCTGGTACCGGTAGCAAACACCCAGGCACGGGCAAGGTACAACGAGTGGATGTCTTTCATTCAGATGGAACTCGACGCCCACACTCTGTACGTCATACGCAGACACAAGGACCTGGCGGAACTCTACGGCGCAGCACCGGCCGCGGTCGACGCCGCCATTGCCGGATTCAACAAGCAGGTCCGCGTAGCACAACTGCAGCTGGAAACTTCACGCTACTTGCTAGGCGATGAATTCAGCGCCGCTGATCTCGTGCTCATGACGTGCCTTGTCTGGGCGAAGATCTACGGTATCGAGCTTGCCGCTTCGTTTGCACCTTATATGACGGCAATTGAAGCACGCGATGCCTACCAGAGTGCTGCCAAGCTCAACTTCTCCATTTCACCCGGCGCCTAGTTTTCAAGTCAGTTTGCATTTTTTGCGCTTTTTGCGCTTTTTACGGTTCCGCGCGCGCGCGCAGCCGCATAAACTCGTCTGTCCGAATCGAAAACCCGAGGGCGTAGTTAATGGCCTATATCGAAAATCGCACCGTGCACGATGCGGACGCCCACATTCTGGAAACAGCGGAATTTCTCGCCGAGTTCGCCACCACCGATATCAAAAAACATATCCTGGGTTTCGATGGATCTGCAGCCGTGGCCACGAGTGCTGAGAAGATCAGCGATCTGCTCGCACAACAGGCAGACCCCGAATACCGGGCCGCTGACGCCGCGGAGATCATGCTGCGTAAAAACTGGTCGGCGACGGGTGCAATCTTCAAAGAGGATCGGCCCGCGGCGCTGGATCACATCGGCGTTGCCAGCCAGCTCATATTTAACACGTTTGTCAACGGACACATGGCAGAA
>CBDUDJ010000181.1:0-5472 GCA_965365885.1 uncultured Gammaproteobacteria bacterium | reverse complement strand
CCTGGGAAGCCAGCACCTGGCTGGCATCGACTTCCCAGGTATTGAGGATCTTGCCGCGCAGAGGCATTACCGCCTGGAATTCACGATCGCGTGCTTGTTTTGCCGAACCACCGGCAGAATCCCCTTCCACCAGAAACAGTTCCGCACGCTCCGCATCCTGACCGGAGCAGTCGGCCAGTTTACCCGGCAGCGCCGGTCCAGCCGTTACTTTCTTACGTGCAACCTTCTTCGACGCCTGCACGCGGCGCTGCGCGTTGCTGATAGCCAGTTCAGCTAACCGGTCACCATCCTGTGGATGTTCGTTGAGGTAGAGGCTGAATGCGTCCTTCGCAACACCGCTGATAAACGCCGCAGAGTTGCGGGAAGACAACTTTTCCTTGGTCTGGCCGGAAAACTGCGGATCCACCAGCTTTGCGGACAGCACGTAAGCACATTGCAGCCACAGATCGTCACCCGTGAGCTTCACACCTCGCGGCAACAGGTCCCGAAACTCACAGAATTCCTTCAAGGCATCCACCAGGCCGCTGCGCAAGCCATTGACGTGAGTACCACCCTGCAGCGTTGGAATGAGGTTTACATACGATTCGGTGATGAATTCGCCGCCATCGACTACCCACTTCACGGCCCAATCCACGGCTTCCTCGTTGCCCGCAGCACTGTGCATGAACGGTTCAGCAGGTATGGTTTCCGCACCGGCGAGTGCGTGCTCCATGTAGCTTCGCAGGCCGTCTTCGTAGTACCAGGATTCGTTGTCTTCTTTATTCGCCTGAACCGTGAGGGATACCCGCAATCCCGGGCACAACACCGCTTTGGCCCGCAGCAGGTGTTTGAGTTTCGGAATCGAAATCTTGGCGGAATCGAAGTAACCGGCTTCCGGCATGAACCACACGCGCGTGCCGGTGTTGCGCTTGCCGACCTTGTCGATCGCTTTCAACTTGGCCGTTGGCTTACCTTTACGGTAGTTCTGCTGGTAGAGCTTGGCGTCGCGTTTTACTTCAACCTGCAGTTTTTCCGATAGCGCATTGACCACCGAGACACCGACGCCGTGCAAGCCACCGGAGAAATTGTAGTTTTCGTTGTCGAATTTAGCGCCCGCGTGGAGCCTCGTCAGGATCAACTCGACGCCGGAAATTTTGTGTTTTGGATGAATGTCGACCGGCATACCACGGCCGTCATCAATGACCTCCACCGAACCGTCTTTCAGAACCGTGACTTCGATCTCCCGCGCATAGCCAGCGAGCGCTTCATCCACGCTGTTGTCCACCACCTCCTGCACCAGATGATTGGGCCGTGTGGTGTCGGTGTACATGCCGGGTCGCCGGCGAACGGGTTCGAGACCCGACAAAACCTGTAGAGATTTCGCAGAGTATTTTGCTTCTGCCATGCCTGCTGTCTGTCACTCCTTAGTGGCGTTGAGGAAATTCAATATTCAACGGGTAGTCGTCCACCCGACGCACTTCACTCGTCACATCACCGTTGCCAGCCAGATAGAGCCATCGGTAACCGGGCTTTGTGTCGTCAAGCGCGAACTTCTGCGAACGCGGCGCAAACTGGAAACACGTAGAGGGTGTCCCCAACAACGCGATCCGCCGACCGGCGGATTCATAGTCACTTTCGATGATCTGATGCGCATGACCGAACACCATTGCTACGACACGGGTGTGTTCGGACAGCCATTCTAACAGCTCATCGGCATTTTGGATGCGGTCCTTATCCAACCATGGGCAGTCAACTGAAAGCGGTGGATGGTGGGTGGCGAGCAATACATGATTGTCGCCCGCCGCGGCGCACGCCTGACGCAACTCAAGCATATCCGGTTCACCCAACTGGGCACCGGAGCAGTCGTCGGCATGACTGTCGAGACCAATCAGATCCCAGCCAGGCAGTGATAGCACACAAGGCTTGAGGAGATGGCGGCTCATCGGCGCCCACAGATCATGATTGCCGGGCAACACGAGCCGCGGTCCTGCGTAGAATTCATCGACGATACTGCTGAACCGATCATAGGTTTCTGGTTCGCCGTTGTGGGCAATATCGCCGGTGGCAAGCAAAGCATCCGGGGTGCGCTCGCCGAACGCCTGGTTGAGCACGGCGCGCAGACTGTCGGCCGTGTCCACCCCGAGGAGACGCTCGTGCGCCCCGGCGAGCAGGTGGACGTCGGTGATCTGTAACACGTTCAACACGTTGTGAGTCCTGCCGGTGAAGTTCGAGCGGGTTCGCGCGAAGTGTCAACAACGTCTAGGCCGATGCCGGTCCGGTGGGTCAGTGGCTCAATTTTCGAGTATCGGTTCACCCGTGGCGACACCGTGTGTCAGACACAATGCGAGGTACTCACCAAGAAATCGGTTGATCTGTGCTTTCTCGTCCGGTTGCCGCATATCCGCATTCGGATAGTCATAAACCGCACGAAAATGGCGTTTGCCCTGATACTCCACGACTTCTGCACTGCGGGCATCGTGGTACAGGCGCATCGTGATGCTCGGCTTTCGGCTCCAGGGCGCGACCGGTAGCTGCGTAAGCTTTACCAGCGAGGTGTATGGGCTTCGCTCCAACACTTCCAGCAGGATATCCAGGCGCAGGCCATTGATGTCGACCGCAAATGAACTGGCATCCTCCTGACGCAACGCAGGAAAAAGCTTTTTCAAACGCAAGTAGTTTGCATCGCATTCGGCCATATGCGCGGGCAGATCGATGCTGTAGCGTTTGCTGTGCATTGCTCTAATATACCGACCGGGCAATGGAGTGCCACCGCTAAATGCGCAAAATCAGAACTGACATTGACCTGTTTCTACCGTTTAGCGCCTCCGCAAACCATTTCATCGCTTGCGACGACTTTCTTTGGAAGCCTTTGCTAAAATGCCCGTGTTCTTTGACCCACAGAAGTCCAAAAATCGTATGAGCAGATATTATTTCGACCATCGATTGACCTCCAGATTCTTCCTGATATGCAGCATCACGCTCACCGGTAGTACCGCCTGGGCAACAGATCTCGAAGACGTCTACGCTGCTTCCAAAGGCCATGATCCGGTCCTTGGTGCTGCCAAAGCCGATTATGCTGCGACGCGGCAGATTGTCCCCCAAGCCCGCTCACAGCTGCTGCCGAACATCGTAGCCGGTGCGCAAACCAACTGGAACGAGCGTGAGTTTACGAATAGCGGGATAGAGCAGGAATTCAACGACAATGCCTGGCAAGCGCAGTTGCGCCAGCCCATCGTCAATCTGGAGCGGTGGTATACCTATACCAGTTCCAAGGCGAGTGTCGAGAGTGCAAGACTCAGCTTCACGGCCACCGAACAGGAACTCATCGTTCGCGCTGTCAATGCCTACCTCGACGTCCTGCGGGCGGATGCGCTGGTAGAAGCTACTCGCGCAGCTGAGGATGCTGTCGAGCGGCAACTCGAACAGGTACAACAGCGCTTTGATGTCGGGCTCGTTGCAATTACCGACGTTCTGGAGGCGCAGGCCGAATATGACAACTCTATCGTGAATCGCGTACAAGCTGTCGGCGACCACGATATTTTCTTCGAGGTGTTGCGCACGCTGGCGGGTCGGCCCTATGACGAAATTGATTTTCTTTCCGAATCGCTACCTGTGATCGACCCTGAGCCAGGCAACGAAGAGGAGTGGGTTCGCGTCGCGCTGCAGACGAATTTCAACGTCCTCGCCGCCGAGTCTCAACTTGCTGCGTCCAATCGCACAGTCCGCGCAAGACGTTCCGGCCATCTACCTACCGTGGATGCGACGATCACAGAGTCGAGCTTTACAACCGGTGGGTCCAATTTTCTGGGCAGCGAAATAGATAACACAATCTACGGGCTCAGCGTCACGCTGCCGATTTATCAAGGCGGGTTCACAAGCTCGCGAACGAAGGAAGCTCAGTTTCTGGCAGAACGTTCGCGCCAGATACTGGCCGACAGCCGGTTGACCGTCAGTCGCGACACCAGGAACCTGTTTCGCCGCGTGACCACGGATGTCGTGCGCGTGCGGGCGCGACTGAAAGGCATCGCATCCTCGGAGTCGGCTCTGGAAGCCACTGAGACCGGCTATGATGTAGGCACACGCAACATCGTAGATGTGCTGGATGCACAGAATCGCCTTTATTCTTCGCAGTTCGACTATGCCGATTCCCGCTACAACTACGTCCGCAGCCTGATTCTGCTGAAGCAGCAGGCAGGAACACTCAATGAGGCTGACTTGCTGGAGTTGAACACATACACCGACTCAGCGATGCCGGTTAAGCGACTCGCATCCCTGAAGCTGCGTTCAGACTAACCGCCCGCTCGACTTAGACGACGGCCTGAATCTCGGCGCGCAGGAGATCGAGCAGGCGCTGTGTTGCACCCGTGTTCAGCGCCACCACCCCTTGGGCCGCGATCCCATGTTCGCGCGTCCGCGTCGGGTCAGCGAAATATCCCAGAACGCTGCGTGCCAGCGAATCTGCATCACGCACAAGCGTCAGGCATCCCGCGTCCGAAAACGCTGCAACCACATCCGGAAAGTTGAATGTTTCGGGACCCATGATCAGCGGTTGGCCGCAAACGGCCGCCTCGATGGGGTTATGCCCACCAACCGAGACCAGGCTGCCGCCAAGAAACGCCACAGCCGACAACCCATAGAGATACTGCAACTGTCCCATCGTGTCGGCGAGGATCACATCCGGCGCGCTGGTGCCTGTCTCGTCAGAGGCGCTCTGGCGCCGGCAGTTGAAGCCAGACTGAGCAATCAATTCTGCCACCGCATCAGCACGCGCCGGATGGCGTGGCACGAGCAGGAGACTCGCATCGGGAAATTCTTCGCTGATACGGCGATGAGCGGCGAGCACAATCTCATCTTCGCCCGGGTGCGTGCTCCCGGCAATCCAGACCGGCCGCTGTCCCAACGACCATTGTGCTTTGAGCTGCGCGACCCGCACCGCATGATCATCAGGCAGGCTGACATCGAACTTCACGCTCCCCAGAGCCCCGACTCTCGCAGGATCTGCTCCCAGGTCGAGAAATCGCTCCGCATGATCGGGATACTGACAAGCGATGAATCTGAGCTGGGTAAGCATCTGTTTTGTCATTGCACCGAGCTTCGCATAGCCACGGGCGGAACGTTCGGAAAGTCGTGCATTCACCAGCAGCGCAGGCGTCTTGCGCGCATGGGCTGCAGCGATCATGTTCGGCCAGATTTCCGTTTCCATCAGCACCAGAATGCGCGGCTCGACGCGATCGAAAAAACGCCGGACGCTGTGACTGAAATCATAAGGCGCGTAGCAGTGAACAACACTCTGCGAGAGTTTCGCCGCAACCTGCGCCGAACCAGTCGGCGTCATGGTGGTTACGAGAAAATCCAGTTGCGGAAATTCCCGCGACAGCGTTTCGATCAATGGTGCAGCAGCGATTGTTTCACCCGCAGAAACGGTGTGGAACCAGATCGGCAGACTCGGGATGCTGGATGGGACATAGCCGAACCGTTCGGCAATCCGCTAGC
>CBDUDJ010000180.1:0-5485 GCA_965365885.1 uncultured Gammaproteobacteria bacterium | reverse complement strand
CCTTTCAACCTCTACGGTATCCCGACGATCTCAGTCCCTTGCGGATTTAGTCGGGAGGGCCTGCCGATTGGTATGCAGATCAGCGGTCCATCACTTGGAGAACTCGATGTGCTTGCGCTCGCGCATGCCTACGAACAGGGAACGGACTGGCACCGGCAAACTCCGCCGCTTACATGGTAAACGGCTCATACAACACCATGAATTTGTAGTAGATGCTTGTCATCTCCGGCCTGCGTTTCCCGTGCCCAGGCAAGCACCGGGGCAACGGTCGCGATCGCAACTGTATCCATCCAGGACGGCAGCTCCAACGTACCCCGGTTTGCGCAACAAGCAGATTACAGTTCTGGTTCCAGCGCACGCGTCCAGATCGACTAGTCTCTACGATCCATTGCCTCTAAAGTGGGTCACCCGGTCAAAACGACGAGGTGAAAATGCCGTCACCATCCACAGATCAGAAAGCCGCGACCTTCGTTTCTCTCCATCAAAGTCCCGGTGTTTTTCCGATCCCCAACCCATGGGACATCGGCTCGGCGCGCATGCTTGAAGCATTGGGTTTTACAGCACTTGCCACGACCAGCTCCGGGTTTGCGCAAACCCTGGGACGCGCCGATGGCACGGTGACACTTGACGAGAAGCTGCAACACTGCAAAGCCCTGGCCCAAGCAACAACAGTGCCCATCACCGCCGATCTGGAGAACGGCTTCGCTGATGATCCTGAGTCCGTCGCGGACTGCATTCGCCGGGTCATCGAGACGGGTGTGGTCGGAGGCTCAATAGAGGATTTCACCGGCGACCGCCTGAACCCCATTTACGACTTCAATCTGGCGGTCGAACGAGTCGCGGCAGCGGTTGAAGCGGCTCGTGCCTGTCCATTCAAGTTCATGCTGACGGCCCGGGCTGAGCAACAGCTGCGTGCAGATGACGACATTGAGGAAACGATCAAGCGGCTACAGGCCTATGAGGCTGCAGGTGCCGACGTGCTGTATGCCCCCGGGCTCAAGACACTCGATGAGGTTCGTCAGGTCGCAACATCGGTCAACAAACCACTAAACGTGCTCGGTGCGGCGTTCGCCGATCATTCAGTCCAAGAGCTTGGTGCAGCGGGAGCAAAAAGGGTAAGTGTTGGCGGTGGTCTCTCCCGCCTCGTCGCAACGGTGGTCATCGAGGCTGCAACCGGCCTCCACGATCGTGGAGACTTGAGCTGGGTTCAGGGGTTGGTACCGAGTTCCGAGCTACGGCGCCTCTTCGCGAATGGATAAACCGTTCCAGGCCTATGCTGGCGATGAGCCGTATGTGTTCGTGTGCTATGCACATGAAGACAGCGAACTGGTGTATCCCGAGCTTGTCTGGTTGCGCGAACAGGGTATAAACATCTGGTACGACGAAGGCATATCCGCCGGTGAGAACTGGCGAGCTGCCATTGGTGACGCCCTTCTAAAGGCCAACAAATTCCTCATCTACCTTTCTGCGCGTTCGCTCAAGTCGGATCACTGTAACCGGGAAATCAATCTCGCGCTTGACGAAGCAAAGGACGTCGTCCCCGTTTATCTCGAAGAGGTTAAACTGACTTCTGACCTGATGGTTGGTTTGACTCGGGTTCAAGCTCTGCATCGAGACCAGGATGAGAACTATCAGCGACATCTTCTCAGTGCTCTGGGACATTCGACGTCGACCGCTAACACCATCCTCGATTCTGCCGTGGTCAAGCCTCGAAGAAGCTGGTTAAAGCTCGCGACTGCCACAAGCCTATTACTGGTGGCCACCCTAATCCTCGGCTATGTCTATCGTGATGCTCTGACGTATACCCTGGTGATGAACTCACCCGGTCTGCTCTTGGGCGATCCCCTCGAACAGGAGCTTGGCATTGTCACGACGGCGGACGGCACTCGGATCGCCTATGCGACCTCCGGTGAAGGGCCTCCTATCGTCCAGGTGCTGGGGATGGGGGTACAGTTGGGTATTGGGACAGGCCGCACCCTGTACGACAACGATGGTCTTGTCGAAATGTCCTCACGCGACCATCTGTTCGTGCGCTACGACGGTCGCGGCTTTGGCCTGTCGGACCGTGACGCGGATGACTTCTCTCTGCAAGCACGTGTTAGCGAACTCGAAGCGGTGGTGAACGCCCTCGGCCTGGAGCGCTTCGGGCTTTTCGCGGTTTCTGCCGGCGGCCCAGTGGGAATCGCGTACACCGCGCAATATCCCGAGCGTGTAACGCACTTAGTGCTGGCTGGAACGTTTGCATCGACCAACTGGATGACAGACGAGCAACGTAATGAATGGCAGCGGATGATAGATATGTTCGAGCTTAACTGGCAACGTCCCGCGGTTACCAATATGTTTGCCGAGCTTCTGCTCTCACCTGATGAAAATGAGCTCGAACGGCGGGTCTTCGGAGCGATACTGCGCGGCTCCGCAGACGGCCCTACGGTAGCGGCTTTATTGCGGTCTTTCTATCAGATAGACAGCCGCGAGCTAGCGAAGCGGATCCGCGTGCCAACTCTGGTGATTCACGCCCGCGACGACGCCATGGTCGACATGAAGGCCGCCCGCGACCTCGCCGCTCTTGTGCAAAACTCAATATTGGAGGTCGTCGAAGGCAGCCACATGACAGGCGGCGGCAGCTCGCCTGAAGTGCGGCGGCGTATTCTGGATTTCTTCGAGATGGAGCAATGAAGAGACGTCCGCTTCCGGCCGATACCAGATGTTTTATATCGTTGGCGAAAAGCTGCTATGGCTATAGCGACCAGACTTTCATGATCTGGTCAACACAGATCAAAGAGCGTTGAATCCAATGCCGAGCATCAAGTTGTACGAAAGAGAACACTGCACGCTACCTCGCAACGGTTAGATCCGCACCGAGGCGGACATGGAGTGGGTGACCAACCGTTCATGCGGTAGTATTCGAAGACAGGACACGGGGAGGTTGAAAATGCAGGTCAGACGGTTCGCAGCGCCACTGGGGGCGGTGGTGGAAGGGCTCGATGTGCGCAAGGTGGACGACGCAACCTGGCAGCAACTGAACGATCTCTTCTGCGAGCATCACGTGCTCGTCTTTCCACGGCAGGATCTGCGGCCGGAAGATCAGATAGCGTTCGCTGAGCATTGGGGGTCGCTGGTGAAATTTCCCTACGGCGGGCTCGATGACTATCCGAACATCATCGAGCTGAGAAATCGGGGTAAGAAAGGCGACATCAATCAGCACTGGCACTCCGACATGACCTACAACCAGGAGCCACCGAAACTCACCATGCTGTATGCCCACGAAGCACCGGAATTCGGTGGCGATACTGCATTCGCCAATCAGATTCTGGCGTATGAAAACCTGTCAGCGGGACTGCGCGATCTCCTGGACAATCTGCGCGCGCTGCACAGCGCTGAAGGGCTGGCCAGCATTTACGGCGAGGACACCAAGGCTGCACCTCGTTCGGAGCATCCGGTCGTGAGGACGCATGATGAATCCGGCAAGCGTGCACTCTATGTGTGTCGCGCATTTACTCAGCGATTCGTCAACTGGTCGCGCGAGGAGAGTCGCAGTCTTCTCGAATTTCTCTTCCAGCATTCCATCCGCCCGGAATTCCAGGCGCGGCATTCCTGGCAGCCCGGCGATCTGGTGATGTGGGACAATCGCTGCATGCTGCACTACGCCGTGCACGATCACGACGACCAACCGCGCGTCATTCATCGGCTGCAGGTGGGTGGCCCGGAACCAGTCTGAGCGTTCTTACAAGAGAGGCAATCATGACAATCGAATTTCGTCAGGCAACCGCGGAGGACATGAGTCAATTCGGCGCTCTGACCGAATATGTCTACGCCGGTGCGTTCGGCGCAGGTGACGACAACCTTTCGGTACAGGCCACCCAGGCGGACTGGACGATCTGTGCGTTCGACGGATCCAAGCTCGTTGCGAGTTATGCCACGATCCCGTTTACCATGCGGGCAAACGGCAACGCTATGGCGCTGGGCGGAGTGACAACCGTGGGCACGCTGCCGGAGTATCGGCGCCAGGGTCTGCTACGCGGAATGACCGAACGGGCATTCGTCCAGCAACATGAGGCCGGCCGGTCCGTCTCGGCGTTGTGGGCTTCGCAAGCTGCCATCTACCAGCGCTACGGTTACGCGGCGGGTTCCGTCATGGGCAACTACGCGATTGACACCGTGGACATTCGCCTGCTGCAGGAAGCGGACTCAAGCTACAACGTTGTCCGCTGCTCGATCGCAGACGGCTTCGAAGATCTGCGCAACATTTACCGGGAGTTCATCGCGGAGCGTTTCCTCTATCTGCATCGCGCCAAGCCACTGTGGAACTACAACATCCTGCAGGCGGACGACGAGAGCGGACCGGTTCACGCAGCGATCTGTCGCAATTCGATGGATGAAACCGTGGGCTACGTGGTCTATACCCTGCGCGCTGCGAAGGTTTCCCATGAAGCGCGCAACCAGGAACTCGAGATTCGAGACTTCGCCTGGCTGGATATGGATGCCTGCCGGGCACTGTGGTCCTTTGTTGCCCGGCACGATCTCGTCGGTCGGGTTGTGTGGCGCACGGCGCCGCGGGACGATCCGCTACCCGAACTGCTCAGTGAACCTCGCATGCTGCATGCGCAGCACAAGGAAGGAGTGTGGTTTCGTATCCTGGACGTGGCCCAGGCGCTCACCGAGCGCGGCTACTTGAACGATGGCCAGATCGTCATTGGCGTCGCACCCGACCCGCTCGCGCCTTGGAATGAAGGTAACTACGAACTGAGCGTCAAGGACGGCACCGCGAAAGTCTCCGGGACTTCAAACGCCGCGGAGATCACCTTTTCAATTAAGACTCTCGCCAGTGTGTTCACCGGCTTCCGCCGGGTGCGCGAGCTCGCCGGCTGGGGGCTCGTCGATGTTCAGGGGGAAGCCCTCGCCCGAGCAGATGCGTTATTCGCCACGGCGCACGCGCCGCATTGCCCTAACTCATTTTGAGCCGGCAGGACACTGAACACGATCTGATTGTTGTCGGTGCTGGCAGCACTGGTTGCGCCATCGCCGCCCGCGCCAGCGAGGATCCAAATCGCACGGTGCTGCTGCTCGAGGCTGGACCCGACTACCCGGATCTCAAGAATACACCGTACGACCTGGTTAACAGTCACAACAACTCCTACACCGATCACGATTGGGGTCAGTCTTATGAGCCGACCCGCGGTCGCGAGGTCGTCTTCCCCCGCGGCCGTGTGACTGGCGGCTCGAGCGCGGTCAACACGACCATTGCCCTGCGCGGCCTGCCCGAAGACTTCGCGGAATGGGCCGAAGCCGGCAACGATGAGTGGACCTGGTTGGAGTACAATAAACACCGGAGTTTGGGCAGACAGACATCGCGTTACGGACAACAAATCGATGTTCGCGAATGGTGATTTTTCGAATAATCCCCCATACGTTGCCACACTAAAAGACTCGTTTCCGTCACTTAGGACTGTAAGCTTCGTCAACTGGGCGCCTATCGACGAGTACA
>CBDUDJ010000179.1:0-5493 GCA_965365885.1 uncultured Gammaproteobacteria bacterium | reverse complement strand
TGTCCTGGCCGATTGCCAATTCCGGGGGATTTAAGAGATGGCTCAACAGGGGTTTGCGTATCTTTGCCTGCCGCTTGTTTTATTTGTGGCAGACCCCACGTTAATAAGACGCCGACTAGATTTAAACTAATCTCAGGTATGATTAGCGGATGAAAAGCAGTATCTGGCGAACCGTCTGGCAAATGCTCGTTCAGCGGGGGTTCGTTTAGCGGGAGACGACGAAAACAGTGAGGATCAACCGTTAGACAATGAGGGTGGACTGGCGACAGCGACCGCCAAACCCAAGCTCAAGCGACCGCAGATGTTCAAGATCCTCTTGCTCAACGACGACTACACTCCGATGGAATTCGTTGTTCACATACTGGAGATTTTTTTTGGCATGGAGCGGGAAAAAGCCACACAGATCATGCTTGCCGTACATACGCAGGGTGCGGCCGTTGTGGGCATCTTTCCCCGGGATATCGCGGAAACTAAATCCGAGCAGGTGAATCTATACTCTCAGGAGAATCAGCATCCGCTCGTTGCCACCATTGAAATGACAGACTAGGAAAGTCGATCACACATGCTTAGCAAAGACCTTGAAGTCACCTTGAACGAAGCCTTTCGCGCCGCGAAGAGCAAACGTCACGAATTCATGACAGTGGAGCATTTGTTGCTTGCACTGCTCGACAACACAGTTGCGCTCGACGTGCTGGAAAAAACCGGCGCCGAAGTCGACAAACTGCGCACAGACCTGCAGGAGCATATCGATTCGACCACGCCATTGATTCCAGCAGGTGACAGTGACCGCGAGACTCAGCCGACACTCGGCTTCCAGCGTGTTCTGCAACGAGCCGTTTTTCACGTCCAGTCTTCGGGTCGCAAGGAGGTAACCGGTGGCAACGTCCTGGTAGCCATTTTCAGTGAGCAGGAAAGTCAGGCAGTCTTTTTCTTGAAGCAACAGAATATCGCCCGTATCGATGTGGTGAATTACATCGCTCATGGCATCTCGAAAGTATTTGGTCCGGATGGCGAACCTGCTGCTTCGGGCCCGGAAAACGAAGAAGAACTGGGTGAAGAGGGTGGTCAGCAGAGTGCACTCGAAGCGTTTGCGACCAATCTCAATGAACAGGCACGCAATGGCCGGATTGATCCACTCGTTGGTCGGGATGCGGAACTCGAGCGCGTCATCCAGGTACTGTGTCGACGCCGCAAGAACAATCCGTTGCTGGTAGGCGAATCCGGGGTTGGCAAGACGGCGATTGCGGAAGGTCTGGCCAAGCGCATCGTCGATGGTGAGGTGCCTGAGGTGGTGGGTGATGCAACCATTCATGCGCTCGACATGGGAGCGTTGCTTGCAGGAACCAAGTACCGCGGAGATTTCGAAAAACGATTCAAGATGGTGCTTGCCGAGCTCAAGAAAGACGAAGGTGCCATCCTCTTCATCGACGAGGTGCACACGATCATCGGCGCGGGTGCCGCGTCCGGCGGAGTAATGGATGCATCGAACCTGCTGAAGCCCATGCTGACCTCGGGCGACATCCGCTGCATGGGATCAACGACCTATGCAGAGTACCGCGGCATTTTTGACAAAGACCGGGCACTCTCCCGACGCTTTCAGAAAATTGATATCACGGAACCCGATGTCAACGACACCTATCGGATTCTCAAGGGTCTGAAATCCCGTTACGAAGATCATTACCATTTGCGCTACACGGACAAAGCGCTGCGCGCAGCAGCAGAGCTTGCTGATCGCTACATCACCGATCGGTTCCAACCGGACAAAGCGATCGACGTCATAGACGAAGCCGGTGCAGCACAGCAACTGGTCACAGCGAGCAGACGCAAGAAAAGTATCGGCGCTACGGACGTAGAGCAGGTTGTTGCGAAAATCGCACGCATTCCTTCCACTCAGGTCACTACTTCCGATAAGGAAGCACTGCGAGGCATCGATTCCAAGCTCAAGATGGTGGTCTTCGGTCAGGATGAAGCGATCGAATCCCTGGCTTCCGCAATCAAGCTCTCGCGTGCCGGACTCAAATCTGGCGAAAAACCGGTCGGTTCGTTTCTGTTTGCCGGGCCCACGGGTGTTGGTAAAACCGAAATCTGCCGGCAACTCGCCAACATCATGGGCGTTGAGCTCCTGCGCTATGACATGTCCGAATACATGGAGCGTCACACCGTCTCACGGCTGATTGGTGCGCCCCCGGGATACGTTGGCTTCGATCAAGGCGGTTTGCTTACCGAGGCAGTCACCAAGCACCCTCATAGTGTGGTGCTGCTCGATGAAATCGAGAAGGCCCATCCGGAAGTGTTCAACCTGCTTCTGCAGGTCATGGATCACGGCACCTTGACGGATAACAACGGCCGCAAGGCGGATTTCCGTAACGTGGTGCTCGTCATGACCACAAACGCAGGTGCTCACGATATCAGCCGCGCGTCCATCGGGTTCACCAAACAGGATAATGCTACGGACTTTATGGAGGCGATCAAAAAGATGTTCACGCCGGAATTTCGTAACCGGCTGGATGCAACCGTGCAGTTCAGTTCGCTTAGCATTGACGTCATAAAGACGGTGGTGGACAAATTCCTCACCGAACTTCAGGCGCAACTCGACGACAAGAAAGTCACGCTCGACGTCGACGAAGAAGCACGCGACTGGATTGCGACTGAAGGCTACGATGAAAAAATGGGTGCCCGACCCATGCAGCGGCTGATTCAGGAGAAGATCAAGCGGCAACTGGCGGAAGACGTACTTTTCGGACCGCTGGCCAAACATGGCGGCACGGTCTATGTGACCGTCAAAGACGGCGAGTTGCATCTTAGAAGCGAATCACCCGAAGACGCTCGGGCGGAGAACGCAACGGTCTGACCCCGAGACCAGGGATAGACGAACGCAGCGCGCTTTTTTCAAACAGGTTGCTTGGCTACTTGCGGAAAGTGATACGGCCTTTGCTGAGGTCGTAGGGGGTGAGTTCTACTTTGACCTTGTCCCCAGTGAGAATGCGGATGTAGTTTTTGCGCATTTTTCCTGAGATATGTGCGGTCACAACGTGGCCGTTTTCCAGTTCCACACGGAACATCGTATTGGGCAACGTATCGACTACGGTACCCTCCATTTCAATTTGTTCTTCTTTAGCCATAGGCTCCGTTACGGTTTTCGCGGCGAGCGGCATTCTGCCCGATGACTGCGGGAAGTGCAAAGGCGATCGGGTAGTGAGAATTGGCGGCGTTCGAACGCGGCTCTGGAGGACAGACTGCTAGTTGACTGTTATCCAGCGGCCGCTGATAAACAATTCCACCGGCCGGTACTCGGTTTTGTAACGCATTTTTTCTGAATCACGAATCCAGTAACCCAGATAGACGTACGGCAGATCGCGTTTCTGGCAGAGTTCAATCTGTTTGAGAATCGACATGACTCCGAGGCTGCGTTCGGGGAACTCGGAGTCAAAGAAGGTGTAGATCGCAGAAACGCCCGCTTCCTGCTGATCGGTCACGGCGACCGCAAGGAGCGTCTTGCGCAGATACAGGCAAACGAAGAATGTCTCGGACCACTGACTGAGCAGGAACGAGCGAAACTGAGCGGCGCTTGGTGGGTACATGTCGCCGTCGCTGTGGCGGCCGGGGATATATTTACCGTAGAGCTCATAGTACTCGTTGCTATACACGGCCGGTTTCACCTCGACGCTGAGATCAGCGTTCCTGGCCAGCACCCGGCGCTGACGCCGGCGCGGCTGAAACGTAGCCACTGGCACACGCGCGGGAATGCAGGCCTGGCAGTCTGCGCAGTGTGGCCGATACAGATGGCTGCCGCTGCGGCGAAAGCCCTGTTCGGTCAGCGTCTGATAGATTTCCGGCGTGATAGTGTCCCGCGGATCCAGGAACAGCGTGTTTGCGTCACGTTGTGGCAGGTAGCTGCAGGCGTGCGCCGGCGTGATGAAGAATTGTTTTTTTCCCAGTTCGTCCTTCATTTTGCTCTTCTATTACGTCGTTTACAGTCCTTTGAAAATTTTGTTACAGCTCTCGTTGTAACTCTTGTTATAGCTCTTGTCGTAGATTTGATTACAGCTACAGCGGTGTGTCGGTCTCCATGCTCCAGGATCCCTGGCGCGTTGGCTGGTCTGCGTTCCACTCAATCTTAGCGACAAATTCACTCCTGGGCAGCTCTATCGCGCCAAGCGACACCAGGTGCGGGTTGCTGACCTGACAATCGATCAGCAGGTAGTCCCATTGTTGCATTTGCTTACACAGACAACTGAGTGCGACCTTGGAGGCATCTTTTTCGCGTGAAAACATCGATTCTCCGAAAAACATGCGGCCGAGCGAGACACCGTACAAACCACCGACCAGTTCGTCTTCCAGCCAGACTTCCACGGCGTGGGCGAGCCCGAGTTCATGTAACTCGGTGTAGGCATCGATCATTTTCCGGGTGATCCAGGTGCCGGTCTCGGTGCGACCGGCGCGCACTCGGGACTCGGCGCAGCTTTCTATGACCGCTCTAAATGCCGTATCGAGGGTGACCCGGAAACCGGCGTTACGTAGCCGCTTTGCCAGGCTTCGACTGATTTTGATGGCATCCGGGTAGAGAATCGCGCGTGGGTCGGGACTCCACCACAACAGTGGCCCACGATCGTCTTCGAACCAGGGGAAGACGCCATGGCGGTATGCGGTGATCAACCAGTCGGGATTGAGAGCGCCGCCCACGGCAAGCAGTCCGTTAGGTTCCTTCAGCGCGCTTTCTGGCGGTGGGAAGCCGGGTTTACCTCTTGCCAGCAGATTCAGACCGGACATGGTTGGGACTTAAAGGGTCTGCTCGGGGTTGTCGCTTTCCAGCGCGCCGTGAGTGCGCAGGGCTGCGCGAAACGGCTCTGCGTGGCGATGTGTTTCGATCAGCGCAAGAAGGCTCTTGCCGTCGTTACCTGCGGCGTTGAGATCGCGGCCGGCGGCAACGAACAAGCCCAGGAAGCGGTCAAAATCTTCGGCCCGCATACTGCGGTAGGCATTGAGTAACGCGCTATAATCCACGCTGCGTTCACTACCCATCACGGACTTGTGGAGAAAACTCTGAATCCGCTCTTCGTCCCAGACTTCATCAACAACTTTCTGCTTATCGGGGCGCATGGAGACAACCGGCAATAGTGAATTGCCTATCATACCGTGGTCATCGGTCACGCGTATCGAATGGGTTCGAGCTGGACCTGAACGGATTCACAATGCAAAATCGAGCTTGATCTTGTAACTTTCTGAATTAAATGGATATTTGTTCAACCCCGAATTGTTGGTTACACTCCGCCCACCTGTAGAGGAGAACAACGTGACGACCCCTACGTCCTCTGTTCCCAGCCGGGAAATCGGCCTGGTTGGACTTGCCGCCGCAGCGCTGTATGCGTTGCTGGCCATAGCTTCTTACTCGCCAATGGATCCTTCATTCACCTACACCGGCAACGGCGGCGACGTGCAGAATCTTGTTGGCTCCAGCGGCGCCTGGTTTGCGGACATCATGCTGTATCTGTT
>CBDUDJ010000178.1:0-5493 GCA_965365885.1 uncultured Gammaproteobacteria bacterium | reverse complement strand
GCCGGTGAGGGGATTTGCCTGATAGACGTCCAGCGCTGCGGTATAGAGCAAGCCGCGGTATGCAGCTCCCTCGGCAAGTTTCTCAGCAGCGAACGAATTCGTCGTTGTTACCAGCCCAGTTGCCACGAAATAGCCGATGACCGCCAGACCTGCAAACACAAGTACAGGCACAACAGATACGCGGCGCACCAACGCGAGCAGCAAAAAGATGGTTAACGCTGCGCACACAATGACGGCACTCGTGCGTGACTGAGTGGCAAATACTGCCGTGAACATTGCCAGCGCGAGCACAAATGCAGCGACGTTGACCGGCCAATCGCTGAAGCCGCCTTCCCAGCAACGCCGCAGATAGACATACAGCCACACGATTAGCGTCATGTAGAGGAACGAACCATAGTTGTTCGCATCTGTCAGCGGCAGCATCGCGCGTTCGTTGCGCGTAACGAGTTCCCAAACTGAAAACAACGCAAAACCGAGCACTGCCAGACTCACCAGCGTGTAAAGCCGCGACCGCCAGACACCCAGATCCTGCACGATCAAAAACGTGAGAGGTGCCAGAGCAATTGCCCAAGTCGGCACGAAACTGGAGTCCTTACTCAGACTCCATTGATAACTGACAACAAGTGCTGCCAGCGTCAACGCCAGAAGGCCACTCACCCACGGGGACTGGCTGCGACTGCGACTGAGTACCACCGAACCGATGAGCGTCAGCGCCGCCATGAGCGCTGCCGCTGCGGTAAAGAAAACAGTGGCGTTGACAGCGGTGCCATAGAAAAAACACAGGAGGAGAAACGCGGCAAACGTGAGCAAACCTGCCAACGTTCGTCTGAGGAAGAACAGTTCGCTATCGGATTCCAACTTGACTAATTCTCTGCTGACTCTCAGCTCTTGCTGTATCTCGGCTGGTGCCGGAACGCAGAATCGAACTGCGGACCTACTGATTACGAATCAGTCGCTCTACCAACTGAGCTATCCCGGCATTGCCTGAGCGGGTCAGAATCGACGCGGGCAGGATACCGGCTTTTGCCTGGTGCGGAAAGAAGCGGATGCTGGTAGTTCACCGGGTCACCGATAAAGTCAGCGCGACAGGATCCGCTTGCCTCGATTGGCTACCTCAGCAGCGAGCGCCGCCAGGAAACGTCACGCAGACAGTCGTCCCGACCTCGTCTACAGCTGTAATGTCGTACGTGCCGCCGCCGCCATCCGCGATGCTGTAGTCAACAGCGCCGTCATCCTGCGGGGTCCAACCGATACCCGCTTCGATCGCCGGAACGTCCGCTGCGACCAGCATGTAGGCGCCGGTTCGCATACGGAAATCTTCCTGGAAAATTTCTATGGAACTTAGGTTGTTGACCAACACCCCTTCGCGCGAACTCTCCAGGTATCCCGAATAAAGCGGCAACGCGACGCCAGAAATGACGGCGATGATCGCCACGGCGATCATCAATTCGATCAACGAGTAACCGGATTCCCGGCGCCGCTTGATCGAGGCTCTGTTTGATTTGATTACTTCACACTTCATTACATTCGCCTTCCAGGCTTCGCCTGTTGAACTGTCGTTTCACAAATAGAAAAAGGAGGGGCAAGCCCCTCCTTTTGCGTCGACTTGAGACATTCCAGCTTAGATCGTAGTCCAATCTACAACTGACGTCTCAGCAGACGTGCCAGCCCATGCGCCGTACAGCGGACGGGTGAACGTTGCCTGCCAGTTACCACCGTCGAGCGTACCCGTTACAACAACACCTACACGACCATTTGTGTCGTCGACAGGGTTGGCATAGGGGTCGCCGCCACCAGGTGCGGCGCCGCCGTTCGAGTTCAGGAACGTGACAAAACCAGCAACAGTGTACTGGCCGGTGGCATCCACAGCAGCGAGGTCAACCATCCGACCAATCGATACGTCGGCTTGAACCTTACGCAGCTCGTTCGCGGCAAAGCGAACGCCTTCTTCATAGTGAGAAGAAACTTTCGCCATGTTCGAGTTCTCAATGTAGTCCTGATAAGCGGGGAGCGCTACAGCGGCCAGAATACCGATGATGGCTACCACGATCATCAATTCGATTAGGGTAAAACCCTTTTGAATTGCATTTTTCATCTTGAATATTACTCCGTCATTCATAGTGTTAAATACGTGGCAGCGAATGCTCAATTGTCACTTGCGCCGCGAGTCCTAGAGAGAAATGCAATCCATGTGCCACTTTCGTTCCTGTCGGCGTCACACGGCGAATGCATTTCATTTCTTACTTTAAAATCAATGACTTAGAGAATTATCTCAGCACTCGACAACCTGTCAAAGCGCTTTCGTCTGCAACTGATGTGAGTATCTCACCACGTCACTTGCTGACGAATCCGGTCACCTGCTGAAATACAGGACATAGTCGGGCATATTGCCCGGCGTCGGGCTACCTACCGTGGCCACAGCCTCGGTGAGTCGCACCAGTCCTGACCCGGGAATAATGCCGAATCACTGCAGCTGAAACTGTGATGCGTTTATCGACAATTAGGTGATGCAGGATTAGACATTGCTGGCCCACGAACTGTAAGGTCTGTTCCGACAAGCACGTTTTTAAAGCACGTTTGAGATCAGACGTGTCAGACAGCACGTTTACTTAGCGCAGGGATTGCATAGCCAGATGGCGTCCGAACCGATTCCTCTCAGCGGCCTCGCACGACGCCTGGTCGAAGAGAACATACTTGAAGCTGACTCCGCGATGCGCGCGAGTGTTGAGGCCCGTAAGAGCGGGACTCCGTTCGTCAGTTATCTGGTGCAGAACAATCTCGCGGAAGCACGCACAATCGCCTGCAGCGCTTCTGAAGAATTCGGTGTGCCACTGATCGATCTGGCCGCATTTGACCTGGCTTCCGTGCCGAAAGATCTCGTCAAGGACAATCTTATTCGCCAGCACAACGCACTGCCGCTGGTAAGGCGGGGTGTACGTCTGTTTGTTGCGGTTTCGGATCCAACCAATTTGCAGGCGCTCGACGAAATAAAATTCCACACCGGCGTCACCACGGAAGCCGTTCTCGTCGAGGACGATAAGCTTACCGCGCTCATTGAACAGTTTCTCAGCTCCCAGGAAGACGACGGTCTTGGTGCGCTCGATGATGACGATCTCGAAGATCTCGATATGGAGGCATTCGAGGACGACTCGGCGGATGCCGACGACGATGCCGCTACCGGCACCGATGACACCCCGATCGTCCGTTTCGTCAACAAGATGCTGCTGGATGCCATTAAAACCGGTGCTTCTGACATCCACTTCGAACCCTATGAACGCACCTATCGGGTGCGTTTCCGTACCGACGGTGTGCTCCAGGAAGCCGCAGCACCTCCGGCCAATCTCGGTACCCGCCTGGCAGCGCGCCTGAAAGTGATGTCCGAGCTCGATATTTCCGAGCGGCGGGTTCCACAGGACGGCCGCATCAAGATGAAGCTCTCCAAAACGAGAGCGATCGATTTTCGGGTGAACACGCTGCCCACACTGTGGGGCGAGAAAATCGTGTTGCGTATCCTCGATCCAAGCAGCGCGAAAATGGGTATCGAAGCTCTGGGATTCGAGGAGCTGCAACGCGAACTGCTGCTCGACGCGATCCACCGCCCACAGGGCATGATTCTGGTTACCGGTCCGACCGGTAGCGGTAAAACCGTTACTCTCTACACCGCACTGAACATTCTGAACACGGAAGAACGCAATATCGCATCGGTCGAAGATCCGGTGGAGATCAACCTCGAAGGTATCAATCAGGTGAACGTGCATCACCGTGTAGGCCTGGATTTCGCCACCGCGCTACGCTCTTTTCTGCGGCAGGACCCCGATGTGGTCATGGTCGGTGAAATTCGCGACCTCGAAACTGCGGAGATCGCGGTGAAAGCGGCACAGACGGGTCATATGGTCCTTTCCACCCTGCACACGAATTCGGCCGCAGAGACTCTCACCCGGCTGCGTAACATGGGTGTGCCCGCCTTTAACCTGGCCACCAGCGTAAACCTCATCATTGCCCAGCGCCTGGCACGACGTTTGTGCCCCAACTGCAAGGAAGTCATCGAGGTTCCCAAGGACACGCTATTGGCAGAAGGCTTTACAGAAGCAGACATCAAGGAAGGCTTCGAAGTCTTCCAGCCTAAAAAAGACGGCTGTGATAAATGTAAAAACGGTTACAAAGGCAGAGTCGGAATATATGAAGTAGTTAAAATTAACGCGGAGATGTCTCGTATTATCATGGCAGACGGCAACAGTATTGAATTAGCCGATCAGTCACGGAAAGATGGATACAACGATCTCAGACGTTCCGGTCTGGAAAAAGTGATTCTGGGCGTAACCAGCTTGGCGGAAGCAAACCGCATGACCACGGGGCATTGATAAATGGCCGAAAGTGCAATATTCCTCTGGGAAGGAACCGATAAGCAGGGCAAGAAGACAAAAGGTGAAATCAACAGCACCAACCCTGCTATAGCCAAAGCGGAACTGCGCCGCCAGGGCATAGTTGCGACCAAAGTTCGCAAGAAAACCCAGGGTATTTCGTTCGGTGGCGGCGGCAGTGTCAAACCGGCCGACATCGCACTTTTTACCCGCCAGATGTCGACCATGATGCGCGCCGGTGTGCCGCTCGTGCAGGCATTCGATATCGTCGCTGACGGCCTCGACAAGGCCAAGGTTGGCGAGCTTATCAAAGCGGTTCGTAATGATGTTTCAGGTGGTAGTTCTTTCGCTGCATCTTTGCGCAGGCACCCGGCACATTTCGACGATCTCTTCTGTAACCTCGTTGATGCCGGCGAGCAATCCGGCTCCCTGGAGACCATGCTCGACCGAATTGCCACCTACAAAGAAAAAACCGAATCTCTGAAAGCCAAAGTCAAGAAAGCGATGACCTACCCTATTGCGGTACTGGTCGTGGCTCTGGTTGTATCGGGCATCCTGCTGATCAAAGTGGTGCCGCAGTTCCAGGACGTGTTCGCAGGATTTGGCGCTGAACTGCCGGCCTTTACCCTGATGGTGATTGGCTTTTCTGAATTTACCCAAGCCTACTGGATGGTCATCGTGCTCGGTATTGGTGCCGCAGTGGCTGCACTCGGTTTTGCCCGAAAAAGGTCGAAAACCTTTCGCGATGCGATAGACAGGATGTCGCTGCGAATGCCGGTGGCGGGCAACATCATCGAAAAATCTGCAATCGCACGTTTTGCCCGGACACTGTCGACCACGTTTGCGGCTGGTGTTCCTCTCGTCGATGCACTGACCTCAGTCTCTGGTGCGACCGGCAACAGCGTGTTCGTCAATGCAGTGCTGCAGGTTCGTGACGATGTTTCGACCGGCCAGCAATTGAACTTCTCCATGAAGAATACCGGCGTGTTTCCAAACATGATCATTCAAATGGTGGCGATCGGTGAAGAAGCCGGCGCGCTGGATGACATGCTGGACAAATCCGCCAACTACTATGAGGAGCAGGTCGATAACGCTGTCGACAACCTCACTGCGCTGATGGAACCGATGATCA
>CBDUDJ010000177.1:0-5498 GCA_965365885.1 uncultured Gammaproteobacteria bacterium | reverse complement strand
CGTTTCATTCGCCGGCCACAGCATGGGCGGTGGTGTTGGCTACCTGCTCGGCCTGGATTATCCCGAGCGGCTGGAGCAACTGATTCTGCTGGCACCGATTCCATCCGGCGGCACGGGAGAGATCACCCCAGAACTGCGCGAAGAGCGCATGGCGGAGCGCCGCAGCGGTGACCGCGAAGCAATACTGGCGCGCTACCGCGCCATGCGGTTCAGGGAAGATGTGGAGACCGACGCCTGGTTCGAAACTCGCGCTGATCACATCCTCGGTGTGTCGGACGGTCACTTCGAGGGCTTCGCCGAGGCCATGCAGGAACTCGATGTAAGCGATCGCCTGGCGGCTCTGACCACGCCGACGCTCATGATTGCCGGCGGCGTCGATTCTCTGCTCCACGCCAACCTGGCAGATTTCGCGGGGTTGCCAAACGCGGCGCTTGAAGTGATAGCCAGGGCTGGCCACGAGGTCGCGGTACATGAGCCCGAACGGGTCTCAGCAGCGATCGACGCCTTCATGCGCTACGGCGTCATCAACGCTGAGATGCTCCAGGCTGCATTACCCAACAACCAGCAAGAGTGAGCGCGCGGGCGATTGAGCCCGCTTTTAGTCCGCAGCGGCTGCCAGATGGCGGCTGGCCTCTTCGAGCACCGGAAAGCTGCGGCCCTTCCAGACTTCTGCAAGTTTCTGATATTGCTCAGCAGCACCGGCTGAATCACCCAGCGCCACGTATGCTCGTGCCAGACCCAGCAGCGATAGCGGCCGGTTGGGCGTGCGCTGCAGCGAAGTTGCAAAGAGGCTGGAGGCCATCTCGGCCTTTTCGGCTTTCAGCAGCTCTTCGCCGTAGAGTTCGTGAGGCGGCTTGACAGGATTTGGTGCGCCATTGGGCGGCCGCATTGCCTCGGCGATCGCGACGGCCTCTTTGAGCAGAGCAAGCCCCTCCTCCGTGTTGCCGTTTGCGATCTCCAGCATCCCTGCTACCTCTTTGTGCATGATGCGAAGTGGCTGGGTGGTCCGTGAGTAATAGGAGGAATCCTCATCACCGCTAGCCGCCGCCGCCATCTCGGCCAGCCGTGCTTCGGCCTGGCGTGCGGTCTTGATTTCTCCCAGATGTACGGCACTGATACCTGTCGCCAGCAATTCAACGGCAGGTGAGTCTTCGCTGACCGGTTGGGTTGCCCACTGTCGCGATTCGAGTATAAAGCGTGCTTTGACCCGCGGCAGCGCACCAGCGACTCGCGCCTGTCCGGCATTTTTCAGCGCGACCCCCTGCATGCGTTCAATCCACAGCTGCGCACGCTCGTAGTCGCCAAGTTGCAGATCGCCGTACTGTCCCCAGTCCAGCGCGTGCGTCATGTCACCGGCACTGTCGCCGGGCTCCCACAAGGCAACCGCGGCCTCATAGGCTGACTGATTGGAGTCCGAGACCTGCTGCCACATGCCGTGCTGGATGAAGATGTGCGTCGGCATATGCCGGGCGTGCGACACGGCGGCCGCGACATCGGCGAATTCATGGGCCGCCGCCAGCGCCAGTGGCGCATGTACCGGATCATCGAACGCGTGAATGGTGTAGTGCAGGGCGCCCGGGTGCCTGGCGTTGCGCTCGGTGAGCGCAATCGCTATCGATCCCGCGAGCACGTTCATGCGATGACCTCCACCGCCTGCGGGGCCCGCAGCACTCAACAGTGACAGCGCGTAGAACGCCGCTACTTCGTCGTCATCGGGGTAGGCGGCATGCAGGCTTTGCATCTGCTCCATATAGGCCGTGCGTCGCGCAGCGGTATCACCGGCGCCGAAAAACAACGCCTCTACCGCCAGCAGAAAGCCGCGTTCCCGCTCGGTCGGCGCTTTCGCCTGACGGCCAGCGGGCGTTGCGGCCAACCGGTTGAGGACCTCTTTGGGCGAGTCCCGATCCATCTCCCGTATCAGCGGATGGTTGTAACAAAGCGACTCGCCCCAATAGGCCAGCGCAAAATCGGGATCAGCAGCTTGCGCTGCCTGAAACTGCTCGATGGCCTGCTTCCAGCCGAAGCTGTGCAGAATCGCGACACCACGCAGGAAATGGGTTTGCGCCGCAGCCGATTCGGTCGATGTGGGAAAGTCCAACGTGCCAATATCTGCGAATTCATTCGCCTGCAATGGCGCCCAGACAGTAACTAAAACTACAGTGGCGAATAGTCGCCTGAGTAGACTCCGCCGCATGATTTCCCCTTGAGAATGGCCCGATAGTCCTACCCGGCAGCTTACTCCCCTGTCCGCCGCTTGTCCCCGCGGCAGCGGCTGGGTGAATTGCCAAGGCAGGGTCGCCATGCCAGAGTTGCACCCTCATGCAGGGGAAAATTCCATGGCAACGCCTGACCCGCGCGCGACCGGGCGCACAATAATCGGCCCGGTTTTACTCGTCATTTCACTGCTCATCGTCAGCGCCTGCAGCCCGGAGCCGGCGTTGGTCGACGCTCAGCCCAGCCGCGCAGGTGTAATTGCCGATCTGGTGCTGCGCGGCGGCAAGATCGCAACGGTTGATCCACTGATTGGTGAAGCCCAGGCACTTGCCGTCAGCGGCCACGAGATCCTCGCGGTCGGCAGCGACGCCGAGATTGCCGCGTACATTGGCGCTGCAACTCGAGTGATCGAACTCGAGGGCAGGCTGGCAATTCCGGGGTTCATCGAAGGCCACGGTCACTATCTGAGTCTTGGCCGGGCCCGCCAGATCCTCGACCTTACGCAAGTCGCGAACTACTCCGAGATCGTCAACATGGTCGCCGTGGCGGTGGATGGTGCTGCACCCGGCGATTGGATCTTTGGCCGTGGCTGGCACCAGGAAAAATGGGACCGCCCGCCCGCCGGTGCCGTCGAAGGTAATCCGGTCAACGACAGTCTGAACAACATCGCTCCGGACAATCCGGTCTATCTCGGTCACGCCAGCGGCCATGCGGCGTTTGCCAACGCAGCCGCGCTTGCGGCTGCCGGAATTGATGACGATACGCCCGACCCGCCCGGTGGCACTATCGTGCGCCACCCGGATGGCACTGCCACGGGTCTCCTGCGGGAGACCGCCCAACGGCTTGTCGGCACTGCGGTTGAAGCCTACGAATCCCGCCTGACCGAAGAGCAAACCGAGCAGGTGATGCGTGAGCGCGTGCGCCTGGCGGGCAGCAAAGCGATCGCCACCGGCATCACGTCGTTCCACGATGCCGGTGCCTCGTTCGAGACGATCGACTTTTTCAAAACACTCGAAGCCGAAGGCGCCCTGCCGATCCGGCTCTACGTCATGGTGCGCCGGCAGAGCAACCCCGAGATGGCAGAGAAACTGCCACTGTATCGCATGGTGGCCGAGGGCAACGACTTCCTGACCGTACGCTCGGTCAAGCGCCAGATCGACGGTGCGCTGGGCTCACACGGTGCCTGGCTGCTCGAGCCTTATGAGGACCTGACGAACACAGCGGGACTGGTTCTTGAGCCCGTTGAAGACATTGAACGGACCGCGGAGATCGCACTTGAGCACGGTTTCCAGGTGAATACCCACGCCATCGGCGATCGCGCCAACCGTGAGACGCTGGACATCTATGAGCGCGTATTCGAGCGCGCCGGTGTCGACGGCCGGGAACTGCGCTGGCGCATCGAGCATGCGCAACACATCGACCCCGCAGACGTTCCGAGGTTTGGCCAGATGGGCGTCATCGCGGCGATGCAAGGCATCCACTGCACCTCCGACGGACCCTGGATCCCGAGCCGGCTGGGCGAGGAGCGTTCAAAAATTACCTCCTATCCCTGGCGCGATCTGATCAACACCGGCGCGGTGATCGGCAACGGCACAGATGTGCCGGTAGAGCCGATCAATCCGATTGCCTCCTACTATGCCTCGGTTTCTCGCGTCACGACCACCGGCGAGAAGTTCAACCCGGAACACGTGATGACGCGCATCGAAGCGCTGCAGAGCTACACCATCAACAATGCGATCGCTGCGTTTGAAGAAGATCTCAAAGGCACTCTATCGCCCGGCAAACTTGCCGATATTGTCGTCCTCTCCAGGGATATTCTTAACGTCGCCGAAGACGAGATAGCGGGCACCGAAATAGACCTGACGATCATCGGTGGCGAGGTGAGGCACCAGCGCGAGGGCGCCTAGCAGGCTGCGAGTCCTCAAAGCCAGGCATGGCCGAAGCACGGGCTTCCCGGCTCTAAGCCGTCCTGGCGCTCGCCAGCGCCGTCACGATTTCCTGGTGGCGCCGGCGATCGATCCGGTACCCCAGGTAAAACAGCACCCCGATGACGGTGAACACCGCGGTTCCGGGGCCCTCCCAGAATCCAAGCCACCAGATCGTATCTGCGGCCACGCTGCCTGTCTTTGCGCCGCTCGGAAAGGCGATCAGATCGATGATGGCGCCACCTATGATCACGCCGATGGCGCCGGTGGCTTTCTGGGTAAACGTTCGTGCCGCGTAGATCAGGCCTTCACGTCGTTCGCCTGTTTCGAGCTCATGCTCGTCGGCGATATCTGCAAACATGGAATACAGAGAACTGTAGATGATGGGCGCGATCACCCCGACGATGAAGTAGCGCAGCAGCATCAAACGGAGAATCCAGGGTGAGTCGTTGTCGGGAAACCACGGTACATCGAGCAGACGTAAAACAACGATCGTATGCATGTTCACCACGGTCACGATCACAAGAATGACCACTGTTTTCTTCTTATCAAACAGCCTGGTGAACACGGGAGTCAACGGCACCGACATAAACAATCCACCGAACACAACCAGCGGTATGTAGGCCAGCTGCTCGGTAGCAAGACCCCAGAAATGCACACCCATGTACGGCAGGAATACCGCTTCAACCGCTATCGACGTTGTGGCAAACAACATGCCGATAAACAGGAAGCGGAATGATCGGTTGTGAAAGAGGTCTGCCATCTCGCGGACAACGCGGGAAGGGCTGAACGGCGGGCTCGCGGGAGGTGGCTTCAAGTAGGGAATTTCACGCACGGTTCCGATCACGCAAAGCAATATCGACAATACTGCGGTAACGCCGGCAAACAGGCTGAACCCATAGTAGCCTTCCGGATTCAGCAAACCGGGCGAGAACTCCGCCGTGGTCGGGAAAAAGTACCGATAGGCTAGATACGCAAGCGTCATGCTGCCAAGGGCACCAAAGAATGTGCTGAACGCAAAAAGTGTCGAACGCTGGTGGTAGTCGCGCGCCATCTCCGCACCGAGCGCGAGGTGTGGCACGTGATAGAACGTCAACGAGCCTCTGATCAGGATAGCGAAGCAGGTGAGCCAGGCGAAAAGTGCGAATTCCGACAAATCGGCCGGTGGATTGAACAGCCCAATGAAAGCAAGCCCCAACGGCAGCGAGCTGATCAGGATAAACGGGTGGCGGCGCCCCCAGCGCGTGCGCACCTTGTCCGAAAGGGAACCAGCGACCGGATCGGTGATCGCATCGAAAACGAGCGCGATGGCAAGAGCAATACCCGTGAAGGTGCCTGAAACCCCCAACACCTGCTGAT
>CBDUDJ010000176.1:0-5518 GCA_965365885.1 uncultured Gammaproteobacteria bacterium | reverse complement strand
CAGATAGGTCACGCCACCCAGCGCCAGTGACCAGCTCGGATCTGCGAAGGCGTCCACCACGAACCAGCCCAGCAATGGACCCACCGCCGAGCCCAGGTCGTTGGCCGTGACATAGCGTGCGAATGCGCCGGATCCCAACGCCCCGGCGGTGCCCGCAAGTCCAGCCTGCAGGCCGGTGCCACAAATGAAAAAACACAGTATCGCTGCCATAAAGGCACTCAGCGACAGGTCGGCCACGCTGACCAGCAGAGCGATGCCACCGAGGAAAAAATAACCAATCCCCGCTCGCCGCATGCCAAACGAATCCGTCAAACCTCCCAACCAGGGAGCTGCAACGCTATCCATCGCATAGCGCACGGCAAGCAAGACACCCGTCAGCGTCGCAGCACTGAAAAGCGCATCGTCGCTGACGTAACCCACCAGTACCGCACCGAGTGTACTCATGACGAATCCCGGACCCACGAGGCCGACGGCGAATCCGGCTAGCAGCAGTGTCGCTGGCGCGCGCCCGGCCTGGCGCGATTCCAGTAGCTGGTAGCCGCGGTGACCAGACCCGGCAAGCGGCAGACTGATGAGACTGAACAGCGCAAGCCAGAGCATGCCGGTGACGAAGCCGAAGATGTCCACGAGCAGAGCACCGCCAAGGAGACCCGCAACTGAGCCCGCTCTGGATATCCCGTTGTATAACCCCATTGTCCGACCGGCTTTGCCAGCCGGTACGTCATCGAGAATTGCCTGTACCCCAAGGTGGCGGATGAACGACCACGCAAGGCCCCAGGCCAGACGCATCACGAGCAATGCACTGAAACTCGTAAACACCGCATAGCCGGCGGTTGTGAGCGCGCCCAGGAGAAAGGCTGTAAGGAAAAGCCATTTCTGGCCACCGTAGCGGCCAAGCCGATGCGCCCAGTCGTTCGTGACCAGTCGGATCCAGCGATTGGCCGACAACAGGACGCCGACCTGCAATGCAGAGATTCCCAGGGATTCGTAGTAAACCGGCAGCACCGCATACAACGCCTGATCGCCGAGCAGAGAGAATGCCGTCGCGATGCCAATGGTCAGCACGCTGCGATTGCGTTCCCGCCAGGGGGCGGCTACCTTCGATTCAACCTGAACATCCTTTGCCACTAAATAGTCTCCAGCAGCCGGTCGTGGAAAAAGCCGGTTGCGGGTGAAGAGCTACAGATCATGCAGGAGCTTGAGTTCCAAAACCTGAATGTCGAGCGGTCCGGTCACATCGCCACCGTGACGTTCAACCGCCCCGCAAAGGCCAACGCGCTGAACTACGCTCATCTCGCCGAAATCGAAGCCGCGGCGCAGTCTTTCCGCGACGACGTTGAGACCAGAGTAGTGATCTTCACCGGGGCTGGGAAACACTTTTCCTCCGGCGCCGATCTGAGCGATCCGGGCAGCGCGCAGCCCGCGCCGTTGAGCCTCAAACGGCGACGCGCACGGCTCGGCGAACGGGCAATTCAGGCATTGTGGGATATTGATCAGATCACGATCGCGGCCTGGAACGGCGCGGCGATGGGCGGTGGCGCCTGCATCGCAACGGCGCTGGATTTCAGAATCGGCGCCACTGATTGTTTCATGCAGTATCCCGAAGTGGATATCGGCGTGAATCTGATGTGGCAAAGCCTGCCACTGATTGTTCATCTGGCAGGCCCGGCCCGCGCCAAACGCCTGGTTGCCGGTGGCGAGCGGATCAGCGCCGCGATGTTGCTGGAGTGGGGCGTTCTGGATGAGCTCGTCCCCTGCGATGCTCTGTTGCCGAGTGCCTTCGCCCTCGCCGAACGCTACGTCGACAAACCGCCGGTGGCTGTGCAGATGATCAAGCGCAGCATCAATCAGGTGGTCTCTGCGCTGGATCGGGCAGTGATGCACATGGACGTGGATCAGAATCTCTTCGCGCAAACCAGCAGCGATCGTGACGAAGCCATTCGCGCCTATCTGGCCAAAGAAAAACCAACCTTCACCGGCGACTGACTCCCACCTGCACGGAATCCACGAAGTCGCCCAAGGACGGGCACAATCGCGCTGGGGAGGAGGTTGCCGGGTATGGGACGGGGGTTGATATAGGCAAATTTATTGCAAGAATTACAACCCGTATCCGTTACACTGTGGCTGAATGCAGTCGTTACGATTGGGGGATTGGACGATGGATTTTCTCGGCTATGCGGCACTTGGCGGTTTTGAACGTATCGCCATTGTCGGCGGCGCGATTCTGATCGGTTATTGGGGTTACCGAATCTACAGCAGAGACAAAACGCCCGGACTGATCTTCCTCGGCCTTGCCTGCGCCATGCTCGTCAGCGCGCTCCTCACGGGTGGTGGTCACGTCAGGTCTGTCAGCGAAGGCATGCAGCTCGCAAGCATCCCAGAAGCGGCTGTGCCAGGTGTTGAATCCGCCACCGCTGTTACGACCGCGGCGGCGACTGCCCAGGATGCGGCTGACACTCCCTGGGCGAATGGCCAATCTGTAAGCGCCGCGGCGGATGCAACTGAGCCGAACCCGGCGGCTGATACGCTGGTGGAAACCGACTCCGCAGAGCCTTCGGTAGACGTATTAGAAGAGGCGGCCGCTGAGCTCGACGTCACCGCGGCCGCTGAACCGGCGGCGGATTCTCTGCCGCTGGCAACTGGCCAGGAACTCGGCGGCCGGATCGTCTCTATTAAATCTGCGCAGGTCTCTCTGGAGTGGTCCGAGCGCGAATGACCTCGCGGCCGTTCTAGCGGCGGGTTGAAAAACGCGCGCAGCGCGTTTTTTCGACAGGCGAGGGCTCAGTGCACGGCTGTGACAACGACATCGCCTTCACGTTCGGCAACCTGCGGCAGTTGGCTGAGGTGGCAACGTTGCCCGGAAACACACTCACCTGTCAGCACATTGAAACGATAGCCATGCCACGGACAGGCAACGATCCCCCCTTCCAGCGGTGCTGCGTGCAGTGGTCCGAGTTGATGGGGACACAGCGCAGGATATACCGCCAGCTCACCTGCAACATCCGCCAGCACGTAGTCCCTGCCTGCCAGTTGGAGCTTCGAAGGAAGCTGCAGATCAGCGCGGGAACCCAGATTCAGCTCGCGCTCAGTCTCAGCGGCGGCTGGGATGCGACGGTCGAGCTGTTGTTGTCGGCCGACCATCATCGCCACGTCCTCATCGTAGAGTCGGCTGTACAACGTTGCGTATGCTGCGCCGACTTTACCCCGAGCACCTGGCGCCACATCAGGGACGAAGAAATCAACGACGATGTCTACGCGGTCACCACCGATCGGAAACGCATGCGTCCAGATCTCGGAACCCTGGTTCGCACCGCTGAGCGTTCTGGTAATCCAGCGCCGGCAGTTTCTGTCGAGCCTCAGTTCGATCACAGAAGCAGCCCCGCGCGGGTTCGTTACTTCTGCCCGCCAACCCCAACTCCCAGACTCCATGCAGCGGATCGCGGCAAAGCTGTCAGCATGGACATAAGGCAGATGTTCCCAATCGAGGGTGTTCTCATACATTCGCTCGAGCGTTACCGGCAGCACCCGGCGGTAGGTGCCAACGTGCGGGATGACCGATTCCGCAAATGCTGGCAGAACTTCGTGATCTGGCATCAATATCTTCCTTCAATTCCTAATCCGACCAGCCTGCGTGGTTCGACCAGCCAGCACAGCCGGAAGTTCGCCATTCTCGTTGCGCAGTGCACGATTGACACCAACCGTGGGCTTCTGGTCATATCGGGATCGGGGAGGAAAGGGAGTCAGCTAACCGCGCTTCTTTTTCAAGGGACGGCCGAGCAGGAATGCTCGGCCGTCTTGCTTTCGGCAGTTGCCCCTTGTGACTGTCTCGCCGAACCCGGATCATTCCACTACCAATAAGCAAACCAGCCAGCATGAGTATGCCAGATCGACCGGTCGTGGTCGTTGGCGCCCGGCAAACCGCCAGCTGGATTCGAGGCTGGAAATAGCGCCCGGAATCGGCCACAGACATTTGGGGGATACACACAATGAGCGCAATCGATACCGGCACCGACGAGTTGCTGTGCGATCTTGAAGCACGAATCGCCACGATCACATTGAATCGACCGCACAAGCGCAATGCCTTATCCAACAACCTCACCCCTGCCCTGCGGGAGACGTTGTTGACGCTGGAAACCGATCCGCGCGTTGGCGTTGTCGTCATCACCGGGGCCGGCAAAGCTTTCTGTGCCGGCGGTGATGTATCGGGTATGGCGGGTGGCGCCAGCAAGACCACGGCTGCAAAGCCAACGACCGAAGACAGCATCCGCACCCTGCAGCACAAGCAGGAAACGCTGACTCTGCGTTTGCACGACATGACGAAACCCACCATCGCCGTTCTACCGGGACCAGCCGCCGGGGCGGGGCTGTCAATCGCACTGGCCTGCGACATGCGCATATTCGCCGACAGCGCATTCATCACGACGGCCTTTGCCAACATCGGCCTGTCCGGGGATTACGGCAGCAGCTGGTTTCTCACCCGGCTGGTTGGACCGGCGATTGCCAAGGAACTCTTCTACTCCAGCCGACGCGTGAGCGCCGAAGAATGTCTGCGTCTGGGTATCGCCAATCGTGTGGTGCCATTCAGCGACCTTCAGGTGGCGACCACTGAGCTTGCTTGCCAAATCGCCAACGGTCCGGCAACGGCACTGCGCTACATGAAGGAGAACCTGAACCGGGCGATTACGCAGGATCTCAAGAGCTGCCTTGCGCTGGAAGCAGACCGCATGGTTCGCTGCACAAAAACGGCCGATCACAGCGAGGCCGTACGCGCTTTCATGGAAAAACGACCTCCTGCGTTCGATCATTCCGCTTGATCGGGAACCAGGCGCTGCACAATTCCAAATGCACGGTGTGTGTGTCATTCTCGTGTAAGTGAATATTCGGGAGATTGACGATGGCAGAACCAGCAGATAAGCCGATAGACCTAGCAGCCGTTGATCCCTACGACGTCCCGCTGGCGCAGATCGACGTCAGTCAGTCCGAACTCTACGAAAAGAATCTCTTCGGGCCTTACTTCGAGCGTCTGCGCAAGGAAGACCCGGTGCACTATTGCGCCAACAGCGAATTCGGACCCTACTGGTCGATCACGAAATTCGAAGATATTGTCTACGTTGAGAAAAACCATGATCTGTTCTCCTCGGAATGGGGCATCGTGCTCGGCGACCGCCCGGAAGATTTCGAAACGCCCAACTTCATCGGCATGGATCCGCCGAAACACGACCAGCAACGTAAGGCGGTGCAGGGCGTGGTCGCACCCAGAAATCTGGCCGAACTGCAGGGTACGATTCGCGAACGCGTGGTCACAATTCTTGATTCTCTGCCTCGCAACGAGACATTCAACTGGGTCGATCAGGTATCCATAGAACTGACCACTCAGATGCTCGCGATGCTGTTCGACTTTCCGTTCGAGGAACGACGCAAACTGACCTACTGGTCTGATATGGCCACCTCTGGTGCGACCACCGGCGGGCCCACGGATGAAACCACCCGGCGCACGGCGTTACTCGAATGTCTGGCT
>CBDUDJ010000175.1:0-5544 GCA_965365885.1 uncultured Gammaproteobacteria bacterium | reverse complement strand
GCTTGACCACAATGCCTCGCAGCAGGAGCTGGTGGTTCGTGCCCTTCTGGAAATGTGGCGACCCGTCACCCTGACCACCATCACGACTGCAGTTGGATTCTTATCGTTGTATCCGACTAACAGCATGCCGCCGATACAATACTTTGGCCTGTTCGGCGGCCTGGGGGTGTTTCTCGCCTGGTTGTTCTCGGTGACATTTTTACCTGCCTCCTTGAGTCTGCTCAAAAGCAAGCCCAGTCGCATGTTCGTTGCGACAACGAGCGAAACCTCCGCTGACTGGGCAGGTGAAGTGATGGAGAAGGTAGGCAGGTTCGTTCTGAATCATCCTCGAGCAGTGATTGCTTCAGCGGTGATCGTTGCCGCGTTCGGTGTCCTCGGGGCGACGCAGGTGACCGTTGAAGAAATCCGTATCGCCAATTTCCAGACGGATGAACCGATCTATCTGGCCGACACCACGATGAATGCTTCGATGGATGGCGTCTATTCGCTGGATGTGCTGGTTGAAACCGATGAGTACGAAGGGTTGCACGATCCCGCGCATCTTGGGCGGATCGATCGCTTGCAGCGGTTTCTCGAAGCACAACCCGGCGTCGGTGGGACCACTTCGGTGGTGGACTACATCAAGCAGATGCACCGCGCGGTCAACGAAAACCGCGCCGAGACATATTCAATACCGGATAATGCTTTTCTAATTTCCCAACTGTTTCTCCTGTACTCGGCGTCGGCGGATCCGACTGACTTTGAAGAAGAGGTCGACGGCGACTACCAGCTGGCTCTGGTGCGTGCCAAAGTGGACAACGGCTCCTATCTTCGCAACGCGCCACTGGTGGAGGCAGCGGAAGCCTATCTACGTGATGAGTTCAACGCGCCTGGAATTACCGGAACACTCACCGGACGAGTGAATGTCGATCACTACTGGATTAAGCAAATTGGCAGCAACCACGCCAACAGTGTCGCAGCCGCATTCATTGCGGTAATGCTGGTGGTGATGTTGCTCTTCCGCTCGGTGGTGGCCGGCGTCATTACCACGATCCCCGTCGGCATGGCGATTCTGCTGATCTATGCCTGGATGGGTGTCAGTGACGTCTGGCTGGGTGTTGGCACAACAATGTTCGCATCCATCGCGATCGGGTTGTGCGTCGACTTCACGATTCACACAGTCGATCGACTACGGAACATATTGAGCAACAGACCAGGTGACGTGAAAGCCGCGATGCTGGAATTGTATCCGAGCACCGGTCGGGCACTGTTTTTCAATCTCGCTGCAATCGCTTTGGGCTTCGGCGTGCTGATCACCAGCGATGTTCCGCCGTTGACCAATTTCGGCACGCTGGTTGCACTGGCCGTACTTGTGGCGTTTGTCGCAAGCCTCACGGTTTTACCGGCTCTGATCTACGTGTTCCGGCCTGCTTTCGTGTTCACGCCTGACAGTGTCAGCCTCCGCCCACGTCTCGCTACCGCATCGGTTGTTGCGATTATTGGGATGGCATCATTCCTGATCTTCCCGGATGCGTTTGCAGACGCCGATACCGATATTGAAAAAATGGACGGCGTCGAAATCATGCAGTCGGTAAATGATCGGGATGACGGGGTACAAGTCAGTCGGGATATGCGCATCGAACTCGTGGATCGGCGGGGTAAAACGCGCATCCAGGAAACCCGTGGCTTTCGCCGCTACTTCGGCGAAGAAAAGCGCACGGTGATCTTTTATCGGGCGCCGTCGAACATTCGCGACACCGGATTCCTCACCTATGACTATCCCGATGCGGACATCGATGATGATCAGTGGTTGTATCTACCGGCGTTGCGCAAAGTCCGTCGGATCTCTGCCTCAGATCGAGGTGACTATTTTCTTGGCACGGATTTCAGCTACGAAGAAATCAAGAAGGAAAACAAGATCGAACTCAGCGACTACGAGTTGACTCGCATCGGTGGCGAGATCGTTGATGGGGTTGAGTGCATCGTGGTCGAAGGCGTGCCGCTTACTGCTGCCATTGCCAAAGAGCTTGGCTACAGCAAAGTTGTGTGGCGGGTAGATCCGGCAATCTGGATGTCGCGCAGCAGCGACTACTGGGACGTCAATGGCAATCATTTGAAAACGATAACTTCGCCCGATATTCAGCAGGTCGACGGTCTCTGGACCGCATTAGAGATTCAGGTGGTTAACCATAAAACCAGCCACCGATCTGCTTTTACGTTTACCAACGTCGATTATCGCAGTGAGGTTCCCACAAAGTTCTTCGAGCAGCGCAGTCTCACACGGGGTCTGTGATGCACCGGTTGGCGCTCGCTGCGCTCAAGCTGGCGGCAATATTGGGGACAATCCCGGTTTTTGCAGAAACGCCTGAGGTGGAATTATTCACCCAGATCAGCATCAGCAGTGCGCTCGAACGCGGCGCCGAGCTGCAGAAAAATGAGCTTGTGATCGAGCCCAGGATTGATGTGCGTTTCAGCGGTGGCGCGCGGCTTACCGGCAAGGTGCTGGTACGCAGCGATTTCGCTGACAATCTGGAGCCAGACCAGCCCTCTAACGATTTTCGCTCGGCAGCATCCAGCCGCTGGACGATCGGCGAGGACACCGACGTCGAACTCAGGGAGCTGTTTGTCGATTTCGACGTCGGCGAAGCACTAGTGCGACTGGGTAAGCAGCAAGTCGTTTGGGGGCAGGCGGACGGACTGCGGGTTCTGGATGTGATCAACCCGCTGTCGTTTCGAGAGTTCATTCTGCCGGACTTTGAGGACCGAAGAATTCCATTGTGGATGGTGAACGTGGAAGTTCCGGTTGCTGGCGCAACTTTGCAGCTGTTGTGGATTCCGGATCAGACGTACGACGATTTTCCCGACGCTGAAGGTACTTATGCATTCACAGCACCGCGCTTTCGGCCCGCGCTGGGAGATCAGGAACCGGCGCAACTCCAATCTTTGCAGAAACCGAACAGTGTGCTCAAAGATTCTGATGTTGGTCTGCGGCTGAGCGCGTTCACTGGCGGCTGGGACCTGACGGCAAACTATCTTTACCACTATCAGGATCAGCCGGTGCTCGAGCTCGATAGATCGGGCGAGGTGACTCAGGTAATTCCAACCTACAAACGAACGCACCTGGCAGGCTTTTCCGCGAGTACGGCGTTTGCTGATTTCGTCTTTCGGGGAGAACTCGGTTACTCCACCGACCGTTACTTCACGTCGAACGATTCAGCCGAGGGCTTCGAGAAAAGCCATGAGGTTTCTGGTGTGCTGGGACTCGACTACAGCGGCTTGACGGACACGTTGATCAGCGGCCAGTTCTTTCAAAGCTCGGTCAGCGGTAGCGACGGTATGCTACGAGCGCAAGACGAGAGAAGTTTGTCGCTGCTGGTACGGCGCGACTTTGCAAACGACACGCTTTCCGCTGAGATGCTGGCTATTCACAATACCAATGATTCCGATGGTGTCGTACAGCTCGAACTTTCTTACCAGCTCTCCAGCAACATGACACTTGCGGCAGGCGCCGATGTATTTTACGGTTCAACCGATGGTCTTTTCGGGCAGTTTGACGAACGCGACCGATTTACGCTGCGCTTTGAGATCAGCTTGTAAACGCGCAGCCTCGAGAACCTTATTGCGCAGGTTTAGCCATAGCCAACAGCGGCGTGCGAGCCTTGTAGGCCTGATATTCGGGGTCATCACCCCACTGCTTGTCGGCTCGCAGTTCCAGCATCCGGGCGCCGCTGATTCTCGTCAACAGGACATAGACGAACACAGGCGATATCAGCGTGACCAACTGCCAACTCGACAGAGCTGGCAGCGCGATGATTGCAATCCCGATCCAGATCACTATTTCCCCGAGATAGTTCGGATGGCGTGACCAGGCCCACAGTCCGCTGCTGATAAAGCGTCCTTTGTTAGCCGCATCAGCGCGAAATGCTTTCTTCTCACGGTCGGCAATTACCTCGATGGCAAACCCTGCCAGCCAGACGAAACTCCCAACGATTGCAAATGCACCGATCGATGTAGTGATAATCGAGGTCATCGCAGCGAGGCCACAAGCCAGGGTGATCGACACCCACAGGCCCTGCAGCGTCCAGGTCATAAGGAACGTCGCGAAGTGCGGCTTGATACTGTGAAATCGCCGGTCGAAGCCATCGCGGCGGACGCGCGCGAATAGAAATGATCCGAGTCTGATGGCCCAGATGCTAACGAGCACACCCAATAATACAGATCGCGGATCCATGTTGCCGAGAAGGAACGCAATTGCGACCACACTGAGGTAGGTCAGCGCGCCGGTCAGATCGTAGAAATGCTCTGTCTGCAAAATGAAAGCTGGGACGAAGGCAACCCATTGCACCGCGAAGGTGAAGATGATGCAGAGAGCAAAAACCGGCAAGCCAGCGTAGACAAGGCTGCCCTGACTTGCGGCGAATGCAACCAGGGAAGCTGCAACGACCGCCCCCAGAGTTCCAAGTAGCGCAGGTCCCGACTGCACGGTTAGCCTCCCCCCCGTCCGTTCACATCCCACGGACTTTATAACATAGCAGACGATTTACCCCGTCCTTAGCGGTATATTGGATCTACGTCCGGATTGCGCGCGATCGCGCTGAAAGGTTATAGGGGGAAGAATATGCGTAGAGTAATTCAGTGGAATCGCCTGCTGACCGGCACGGTCGCCGCTCTGATTGCGGCTTTCATCAGTGTTGGCGCGGCAGCAGACGCCAACATCACAGGCGTTGTTGCGAGTGCCGATGGAAAAGAAGCAGGCGTGTGGGTTATCGCTGAAACCAGCGGTCTCAAAACTTCGTATCGGAAAATCGTCGTCACCGACGATGAAGGGCGCTACCTGCTGCCGGATCTGCCTGCAGCCGAGTATTCCGTCTGGGTGCGTGGCTATGGCCTGCTCGATTCGGCAAAGCATGCAGCCCTTGCCGGTGATGAGGTCAATATCACGGTAGAAGTCGCTGCGATTGCACAGCAGGCGGCTGCGATCTATCCGGCCAACTACTGGTATTCCCTGCTTGAAGTGCCTGACGCGAATCAGTTTCCCGGAACCGGGGCGCAAGGCAACGGTATCAGCGAGCAGATGAGCAACCAGGCACTGTTTGTGGACCGCCTGAAAGACGGCTGTCAGCTGTGCCATCAGATGGGTAACGAGGCAACCCGCGAGATTCCCAATCCCAACGACTATGACTCGACTCGGCACGCGTGGGATCAGCGGATGCAGATGAGTAATGGCATCATGACGGTGCCAATGAGCCGGTTCGGCCGGGAGCATGCGCTGGATATGTTCACCGACTGGACCAACCGCATCATGGCTGGTGAGGTGCCTGCGGCACCACCGAGACCCGATGGAGTTGAGCAGAACCTGGTGCTTACCCAATGGGGCTGGTCCAACGAAGAGGGCTTCGTTCACGACAACGTCTCTACTGATAAGCGCAACCCGACGCTCTATCCCGATGGCCAGGTTTTTGGCGTCGCGCAGACCCAAGGTCTGCTGACGATAACCGACCCGATTGCGAATCCATCACGCGAGTTGACGATACCAATGCGCGTGAAGACAAGCCGCAACGTCTC
>CBDUDJ010000174.1:0-5595 GCA_965365885.1 uncultured Gammaproteobacteria bacterium | reverse complement strand
GGTCATGCATCGCACGACGCTCGCAGGTGATGCGCCTTACCTCGCTACCGCGTCTGCGATCTGACGCTGCTGTAATGACCCTGTTGCTACTGGGCGCGCTATTCCTCATCGGAATGGTCGCCGATGTGGCAGGACGGTTGACACCGTTACCCCGCATCACAGTACTTCTGTTTGCCGGCATTCTCATCGGTCCGTCGGGTTTCGCGCTGCTGCCTGCGGCCTTTGTTCAAGACTGGTTTCCGACGCTGACAAACATTGCTCTAGCCATGGTTGGCTTCCTGCTCGGGCAGAAGCTCACCGCGCGCGAATTTCGTGAGCATGGCTACTCCGCGTTGGGCCTGGCGCTGGGCAAGGTGATTATGTCCGCGTTAGTGGTGTTTCTGGCGCTCGTCGCTCTGGGAATGGACCTTGTGCTGGCGCTTATGTTCGCGGCAATCTCAACAGCAACGGACCCGGCGGCCACCTACGATGTAGTTCATGAACTCAAAAACGATGGCCCCTTCACGGATACGCTGCTGAGCGTCGTCGCTATCGACGATGCCTGGGGTCTGATTCTGTTCTCCCTGCTATTGGCATTGGCCGCAACCCTGATCGGTGACGGCAGCGGCGGCTGGCTTGACGGCATGTGGGAAGTAGGCGGCAGCATCGTCCTTGGCGTCCTTCTCGGCGTACCCATGGCATTTCTCACCGGTCGGCTTGAATTCAGCCAGCGCGACGGAGAACCCATTCAGGCGGAGGCTTTCGGCTTCGTCCTCGTCTGCGCTGGCGCCGCAACGATGTTTGCAATGTCTCCCATCCTTGCCGCCATGGCCATGGGCAGCGTGGTGGCGAGCGTGGCAGCGCACCACAAACGACCATTCGCTGCAATCGAGGGTATGGAGTGGCCCTTCATGCTTCTCTTCTTCATTCTGGCTGGCGCTTCGTTTGATATCGATAAATCAGCCACGGTTGGTCTGCTGGCGGCAAGCTACGTGGTAGCGAGGGGTCTTGGATCGTACCTGGGGATCTATGCGACAGCGTCGCTGTTGCAACTGGATGGATCCACCAGGCGCTGGCTGGGGCTGACGTTACTACCGCAAGCTGGTGTTGCGCTCGCCATGGCGCTGATTGCTTCACAACGATTTCCGCAATACGCAGAACAGATCATCACCACCGTACTGCTCACCACGATTTTTCTGGAACTGGTCTCACCGGTGATTACCCGGGCGATCTTAAACCGTACGAACAAGCTTGCGGCAGGTGACTAGTCAGGTGCTTTATCGAAGGGCTTCATCTTCTTCAGCAACCGCTCAGGATCTGCCTCCGGGGTCGACCGCATCGCCCGATCCACAAGTTTGTCGTATTTTGGATCGAGCTTTTCAAGCTTGCTTGCTTTAGACAAGCGCACAAACGGAACAGAAATTATTCGTTCAGCTACGCCACCGCAATGCTCGCACACCTGTTCAGACAGATAGTCGGCAACGCTGGAAATTACCGACGAGTCAACACCACATTGACTGCAGCGATACTCGTAAACAGGCATCTTTGCTTTGCGGCTCAGGCAGCCAGCGCTGCACCAGCGTCGAGAAACGCCTGAATTGACAGGTTGTAACGCGCCAGTTTATTTCGCTTCAACGGGTCGGCGCCGGTGACGATTGCTTTATCGACATCCAGCGCGAGCAGAGTAGCCGCGCGCCCTTTCTGACGATTGCCCTTCTTACGATTACCCTCCTTACGATTACGCAGGTACGCATTCCAGTCCTTTGCCGACATGCGAATTACGATGTCGGCATCTCGCAGATCCGTATCGTCAATTTCACGCACGGCGGAGATTTCAAAGGCTTCGAACACTACCAGCCGACACTCCTCACCGATAGCCAGTCCAAGCGTTAAGTCCGTGGAACCCAGTTTTCGATAGCCTGGGTCCTCATTGAGCTGCTCACCGGCGGCGTTCAACCAGTCGAGGTTCGGCTGCGCTTTCGGCATAGTCTACGCGTCCTCTTCGGGTGGCAGATACTGGACGAGAATGCGCGGCATCTTTTCTGGATTACGCCGCACACCCAACCATTCACAGCTGCCGATGTAGTCCTGCATGAACGCTGTCATCATCTGTCGGTAGGTGGCCATCCCGGTCGTGGCGGCTTCTTCGATCCCGCCGGCAAACACCACAGCCAGCGCTTCGCGCAACACGTGATCTTTCATCTCGCGGGCAAATACCCGCTCGCCGATGAACATCAGCTGCTGCATGATCAGCGTCATGTCTTCCTGATGCGCAATCGCGTATTGCAGGTGCTCGAGGCCATACGCCATATGCCGTGCTTTGTCCTGCAGCGTGTACTGATACAGGGTCCGTTCAGCGTCGTTGTTTGCGGTTTTTTCAAGATAGCGCAGCATGGTGACCGTGAAGGTGCCGCGCAGTAGAAGCAGGTATGCGACCGCTTCGGTCCAGCCTCCGCGACTTTCGAGAATCATCCGGTTGACTTCACCCGGACCTTCCAGACCCAACCCACCGCCGTTTACGAGAGCGCGTTTGCGGAACGCTTCGAAGTGTCGGGCGCCATCGAAGGCAGCCGTTGCCAGATACTGTTTCACCTCGTGATAACCATATGCCATCTGATGCTGCCAGCTGCTGATGGTTTCGATGTCACAGTTGGCGTACTGACACAGTTCCGTGCAGATCTGACAGATCGCCCGTTCGAGCCCCTCGTTGAGCGGCGTCACCGATTCCCAAGGGACGTCTGTTGCCGGGGCCCAGCGCCGCTGGATGGCCTCTTCATAGAGATCGGCTGCCGACTCCGCCCAGAGATCGGCTTTGTCCCGAATGGAATAGCCGAGCGGCGGCACGCCTCTGCGCGGAATTGCGCCGCGGGGATTGCGCGTCTGGTCCTGCCACTGCTCGGGAATCTCGCCGTATATGCCGACGTTGATGTCACCCAAGCGCAAGCCGTGCTTGCCGGGTTTGACTCGAGTGCCCCACTGATTGCTGCGCCCCGTCCAATCGAATCGGGGTTGCGGAATGCCATCGATTGCACCGGGCTGACCTTTGTCACTGTCGGCCGCGGCCTGACTGGCTTTTGCTCTCGCCACCTGAACTACCTCCCCTGTGTGCTTGTTCCTGGTGCGTGTCAGGCAGCGCTGGCTTCCAGCATGCCCTGCAGATTGGAGCGGCCGTTGTCGAACCGTTCGCCGAAACCGGCTGATCTGACTCGCTTGGTATATTCGCTCAACTGGCGCTTGCGAATAGCCATGAGTTTCTTGAAGCCCTCATCGTATTTGTCCCTGCCACCACCGAGCAAAACGGCCAGCGCTTCGGAACTCGCCGTCTGATTGCCAGCCGGATTCTGTGATCCTGCGAGAATCTGGCGTTCCGCCTCGTCGAGATAGCAATCGATCTCCTCGCGACGCTCGGGTGCGGTGGCGGCCATATACCGCATATGCAACACGCCGAAGGCGACATGTCGCGCTTCGTCCTGCGCACACAAGCGGTAGATGGCTTTCTCCGCTTCGTTGTACGCCATCAATTCGCCCATCCGGAAAATCGTCAATACCGCCCCTTCACCCGAGATGTGCAGTCGCGATGACATCTCGGTGAAGTCCCGCGCAAGGTCGATGCTGCCGACCACACCGGCCGTGCCACCGGTCGCCTGCATCAGGCCACCACCATTGGCCAGAGCTCGCTTGCGGAACACGTCCATATGACGTGACTCGTCCATGACCTGGGCGAGCAGGACGTTACGCGGTTCGAAGAAGTCAGGCGTCGTCTGGGAAATCCAGCGCGCCGGTACATCACCGGCTACGAACTCCACTTCGGTGAGGAACGTCGCCATTTCACATTCGGCTTCCTCAATGTCGTCTGGCAGAGGCTGAATGGTTTCCCAGGGCACGTCTGTGGCGGAGCTCCATTGTCGCTGCAACGCCTCTTCGTAGAGGAAGGATGCGTTTTCCAACCAGATTTCGCTCTTATGGCGTATCGAGTAGCCGCCAATGCGGTAGGAATCCGGCCGGGCAGCTGCGCCGCGTGGACGGCCGGTCATGTTGTCGCTGACCTCGGGTGGTTCTGCGTAGCTGCCGATCTGGATATCAGCCAGAGTCAGCCCCTGCTTGCCGGCTTCAGCATTGCAGCCCCACTCACCCTGGTTATCCATCCAGTCCAGCTGCAGAGAAATTTCTGCAGTTGCCAGATCAACGACTTCACTCATCGCCTGCCCTCCATCCAGATTTCGACCGATCGCCCAATTGTTATAGCCCATTTGCGAGATCCAGCGCAACATCGACGTCCGCGTGACTATACGACGCGCCGCTCAGCCCTATAATCGCCGTAGTTAATTAGCGAGGTTTGCATGTTTCGAACAAATTTCGTCGCAGCCCTTGGCCTGCGACGCCTCGACTGCACCGGCCTCCTGGCCACACTGCACAGCACAGTGGCTCACGGCGCCACTGCGCTTGAAGCGACTGACTATCTGACTCCGGACCTGCGAGCAAGGGTCGAGAAACTCAAAGCAGACTTCACCACAGAAACAAGCAACCCAACCAATCGCCAGGAACGCGCCCGGGTGCTGTGGGATTGGGCGAACGCCTATGCGCTGGAAGGCGGCGTGCTGCCGGTAAATCTGACTCAGGCGGTTGCTGCGATCTTTGCCTATCCCGACGTCGTCGCGAACCGGGTCGACTTTCTGGATGCGTTTATCGTGGAGATGAGTCTGCGGGATGAAGAGCCGAACGCAATTGGCTCGCTCGAAGCGGGTCTCGGCCCGTTCGAAGCACGCAGCTTCGTTACCATCCGGCAAACCTACACGGTGGGTAGCCGGCAGATACAGACAGGTGGTGGCTTCCTCGTGGCACGGCACTTCATGCCAAACTACGGCCACTGGCAAACCGAGGATGCCAGAGCCGACAATTACATCAGCATCTCAACCAGCAACGAACGAGCCAGCTTTTCCACCGACACCGCACCGATGGCCGGTATGCACGGTGGCTTTCGCGGCACACGCGATACCCTGGTTTTCCGTCTGGCCTCCGGCACCCTCGATCCCGGCGATACCGTGAGGATCATCTATGGTGATACGCGCCAGGGCAGTCGCGGCTTCCTGATGGCCGATTTTTCCAGCGATCGCATGCCGCTACCGCTTTACCTTGCGTTCAATCAGGCCGGACCATTCATGACACTGCCCATCCAGCCGATTCGGGTCACCGGCACGACTGTGGAAGGAGTGCACGGTTTTGCGCCGTCCGTCGTTGCTACCGGTGAATCATTCACACTGTCCGTGCGTGCCGAAGATCGCTTCTACAATCGTGCCGTCGATGGTCATCCCGTATGGCACGTTGCTCTCAACGGCGAGCCCTTCCGGGAAATCCCGGCAAGCGATGCGCCGATCACGCTGCTATCAAATATCAAATTCGACGAACCCGGTGTGTATCGGTTCACGATTGCCAACACAGATGGCTCGATCCAGGGCGTCGCGAACCCGATTCTCGTGCGCGATGACCCCGCTCATCGAATCTACTGGGGCGACACGCACGGCCATTCCGGTTTCGCTGAAGGCATCGGCACGCCTGATCGGTTCATGACGTGGGCGAAAGAAGACGCGCGACTGGACTACGTTACCCATTCCGAGC
>CBDUDJ010000173.1:0-5648 GCA_965365885.1 uncultured Gammaproteobacteria bacterium | reverse complement strand
AACCAGCACCGTCCCATGATGCACACAGCCATCTCGCGAAAGAACGCATCGGCCAGTAGCGGCGACATCCCGGCAATCGTGGTGCCTGCCGCGAGCATCACCGGCCGCAACCGGCTCACGCTCGCTTCGGCGATCACCGCAAGGCTTGGTGTTTCCTCCGCCATCCGTTTGTCGATCTCATCGACGAGCACCACGCAATTCTTGATCAGCATGCCGGACAGACTCAGAAAACCGAGAAAGGACGGGAAGGTGAACGCAAGGTCGGAGACCAGCAGACTGATGACAACACCACACACCGTCATCGGCACTGTCAGCCAGATCACGATCGGTTGCCGCAATTTGCCAAACATCAGCAGAGTAATCAGGATCATGAAGCCAAACGTTAACGGAATCTTGTCGAGAAGCAGCACCTCGGCTTCCTGATTGGCCTCGTACTCGCCCCCCCACTCCAGGCTGTAACCCAGTGGCAGCGGTATCGCTTCGATAGTGGGGCGTATCGTGTTGAACACTTCGGTGACGTTATACCCAACCGGAGCGTTGGCAAGCACGCCGATGGTTCGCACCCGGTTGCGCCGGTAGATCATGCTGTCTTCAGCGGCGAGCTCAAACGTCGAGATGATCTGCGACATGGGGATATGCGCCTGTTGCGCGGGACTCCATACCAGTCGATCAGGTAACGCCTGCACGTCAATTCGTTCATCACCCGGCGCGCGCGCAATAATTGGCAACAACTTGTCAGCATCGCGAAAAAGTCCGACCTGCACACCAAGAGTCGCGAACGCGAGCGATTGGTAGACGTCCGCTCGAGTGATACCGGCAACCCGGGCACGCGCTTCATCGAATTTGGGTACGATCTGCAGCTCCCTTTGGCGCCAGTCGGTTTTGCGATCGATGAGTTCATGCGTCAGGTAAATATCCAATGCCTGTTCCGCAATATCGCGGAGCAGGTTGGGGTCTGGTCCGGAAAACCTGGCTTCTATTTTCGATGAGCCCGCGGGTGTGAACTCACTGCGGTTGAACTGCAGTTCAGCATCGAGCATTACGTCGTCGAGAATGTCGGCAACACGACCCATGATGGCATCCATCTGGGTGATGGAGTCCACCCGCACCACGATTTGTGCATAGGCAGGATTGGGTTGTTCGGGACGCACTGTGCTGGAAAAACGCGAGCTGCCGCGGCCAACAAAGCTGGTCACATCACTGACACCTGCCTCCTGCGATATGACTTCCTCGACCTTTTCTATCTCCTCGGCGGTCGTGTGAATGTCGGTCCCCTGCGGCAGGTAATAGTCGATAAAGAACACCGGCGTGTTTGTGGAGGGGAAAAAACCCTGCTTGACGAATTGTGCACCCCAGAAGCATGTAAGTGTGATGGCAGAGATCGCCAGGACGGCGAGCCAGTAGCGGCGCAGACCAAACGTAATAAGCCCTCTATACGCAGTGTACCCCCAACCTCCGTACAGCGATTGTGCGCCTGTTGATTGTTCTGTTTTTCTGGTGACCAGCAGATAGTTACCCAACAGCGGCACAACTGTGACCGCCAGCACCCAACTCAGCAGCAGCGATAGAGCCACCACATGAAACAGCGAACGCAGGAAATGCCCGGAATCGTCGTTGCTCAGGCCAATGGGCGCGAAAGCGAGGATGCCAATCACCGTAGCGCCCAGTAGCGCAAATTGCGTGCGCTTTACCGATTGCGCGGCGGCATCAGCAGGTGCCAGCCCGCGCTTGACACCTATCACCATGCCTTCTGCCACGACGATGGCGTTGTCGACCAGCATACCCATTGCAATCATCAACGCGCCGAGAGAGATGCGTTGCAGATCGATACCCAGCAATGCCATTAATGCGATCGTGCCGAGTACGGTTAACAGTAGAACGCTGCCCACCACGGTTCCTGCACGCCAACCCATGAAGAGACACAACGCTCCCACAACTGTGGCGACAGACAACGAGAGATTGCGAAAGAATGTGTTTATCGCATCACTCACCACCTGATGCTGTCGATGTATGGGATGGACATCGACACCGAGTGGCAACGTCCGCTTGAGTTTCTGTATCTCTTGATCGACCAGTTCGCCAACTTCGACGACGTTGAGCCCTTCTGTGACAGAGACACCCACGGTGAACGCACGTTCGCCGTTAAAGCGGATGACCTGCTGCGGAACTTCCACCGGCCCACGCGAGATCGTTGCGATGTCCGCAAGCCGAATGATTTCTGTAGAACCGGGTTTGCCGATTCGCATGTCGGCAACGGCCTGCACGTCGTGAAAAGCAAGTTCCGGCGCAAACCGGATACGCCGCTTACCGTAAGCCACGGAACCCGCACCTACGACCCGATTTTCCTGCGCGATGCTGGAGAACACCGCATCGATAGGAAGACCAAGTCGCACGAGTCGTTCGTGGTCTACCTCGACGAAGATTGCTTCCGGAGGTTCACCTGCCGTCTCTACTTTCGCCACCCCGGATACCATTTTGATACCCGTAGAGAGTTGTCGCGACATGTCGAAAATGTCGGCCTCGGAATAGCCGTCCGCGATAACTGCATACAGCATGCCGTACACGTCGCCGTAATCGTCTTCAACGATGGGCACCCCGGTACCTGGTGGCAGGCGACCGGTAGCTTCGATCACGCGTCGACGCAACTCGTCGTAGATCTGTGGCAGCTCGTCATCTGAATAGATCTCGAGCATCTGCACCTGAACCTCGGAACGTCCGGGCACGGATTTCGACGTAATAAAATCGAGATATGGCAGTTCCTGGAGAGACGCTTCGATCACATCGGTGATCTCCTGCTCTACTTCGACCGCTGACGCTCCGGGATAGGGCGTGATGATGAAGGCGTTCTTGATGGGAAACGGCGGATTCTCCAGGCGACCTACTGTATCGATGCCGTAAAGCCCACCCACCACACACACGAACATGATCAACCAGGGATACAGGGGTCGTTCGATTGCGAGTCGCCCGATGTTGTTCACGATGGATCTACAGTTCGGTTACGGGATCGCCCAGCGGACGAATCTGCATGCCGTCCTGCAACTGGCTGGCGCCCGTGGCAACCACGAGCTCGCCGCCCTGCAATCCGGAATGGACCGGCACTCCGGTACCCGCCGCAGGACCCACCTCTACCACGCGGCGCTCCACGTTGTGCGTCAGAGGATCGTAGATCCAGACGTAAAAACGTTTATCGCTGCTGGCAACCAGTGCAGTGGTGGGAATGAAAATGCCGGGCCCGTCGGCGGCGACGGTCAGCTCGACTTCGACGCTGGCTGTCATGCCAGGCAGAATGTTCCAACGTTCGGGGCGTGGCATTGCAAATGTGATCTCGTAGGTCTGTGCCACCGAATCAGCATCGCCACTGTTCTCGCGGTACTGGAGCGCAAACTCCGTATCCGGGAGGAAGTCAAAACGCGCTCTATAGGCAACGATCTGGTCTGGCGTTGTAGTCGCAAGCAGGCTCCCGGGAACGTTGGCCACAATAAAGAGTTCCTGCAGATCGTTCAGCCGCGCAATTTTGTCACCGACACGCACGTTGACATGGTTGTCCACATAGCGGCGGGCAACGTATGCATCGAAGGGCGCAAGGATTCTGCTGTCGGCCAGGGCTTCGCGGGCTTGTGCTATGCGCACCTTGCGCAAATCGAACAATGCCTGGGCGTCGTCTACGATCGACTCCGAAATGCCGCGCTCTTGGAGCAGCTTGCGTTTGCGCTCGAAATCCTGGCTCGCCAGTTTCAGCTGTACTTCGGCCTCACGCAGCGCCAGATTAAAGTCGGTAGGATCTAAAGCGGCAATCAGGTCACCGGCGCTTACCGATTGGCCTTCCAGCACCGGCAGCTGCGCCAGAGGTCCAGCGACCTCGAAGGACACATCCACCACCTGCGCCGCCTCGACCCGGCCAACAAATTCATGTTTGACCGTGTCGCCGTGCGCGACCACCTGAAACACCCGTGCCGGGCGAATGGATTGTGACTCGGCGCTGGTAGGTTGCGTGCGATCGCAGGCTGTAACAGAGCAGACCACTACCAATACAAGGAGCGCTTTCATAATCAGCCTGTCTCCGCCATGTCCAGCAGTGAGGACAGCAGCTTTGTGCGTTCTCCCGGATTCGTCGGCAGCAAATTCAGCATATCCAGGAAACGTATGCCTTCGATTGCCAGAAACAGCATCACGCCGAGCGGACCTTCGTCCTCGGTATCTGCAAACCACTGGGCAATTACGCCACGAACCGGCTCCAACAACGTCGGGTTTTCTGCGGCCGCTGCCAGAATCGCCAATGACATGGCACGCTCGTGGTCGTCCTGTTCCTGCAACGCCATGATCAGCGAACGTGCGGTGGGGTTCGGGCCGTCGTCGATCTCGGAGCGGTGACTCGCGACGCGTTCCCGGGTTTGCTGCACCACATACTGCACCATGCCTTCGAGCATCTTCCGCTTGCTGGGGAAGTGGTACAGCACACCGCCTTTGGAGAGTTCCGCCTGTTCGGCAACGGCGTCGATCGTGAGATGCGCAGCACCCGCACGATCGACCACCAGCGCGGCGGCGTTGAGAATCTTCGCTTTTGCGGAAGGCTTACCCGACATCTGATCGAGTGTAATCTATACCGTCCAGACGGTACAGTAAACATTCAGGGCCGCAATCCGAGCACGGCTGGCCTCTCGGGAGTAGACGCTGCAGCTGCCACCCCTACAATGGCCACTGTGTTGTTAGCGGGGCGAAGTAAGCGGGACGATGATGAAATTCATAATCAGTTTAGCGGTGCTGATTGCAATAGCCTTCACGTGTTACGCCGTCACGATTTTCATGCCGATCACGTTTATTCAGACGGTCGATGAAAACGGTGAATTACCCGCTGTCACGCTAAATGGCTACAAATTCCACGCTGAAACCATGGGCAGTGAAGCTAAGCCGGTCATCATTGTGATGCATGGTGGCCCCGGCGGTGATTACCGCAACCTGCTGCCGCTTGCGCCGCTGGCCAGGGACTATCAGTTGGTTTTCTACGATCAGCGCATGACGGGGCTTTCGTCGCGCAAATCTGCAGGCACGATCACGCTGAAAAGCTTCTTTGACGATCTGGACGCGTTTGTCGACCACTACGGCAAGGGTGAGAAAGTGATTCTGCTTGGTCACAGCTGGGGCGCGATGATGGCATCCGGCTACATAGGTATGCATCCGGAAAAAATCCACAAGGTCGTCATGATCGAACCCGGCATACTCAGACCCGACTTGTCACAGGAGTTTCTGGATTCACAATCGGGGCCGAAAATGGATGCATATTTTGCCCTCGCTCTTGTGTGGTTGAACAGCTGGAGGGTAGACGTCAGCCGGGACAAGTACGCAAGAGAGGACTATCTGCTAAGCAATGCATACAAATTCATCGGCGGCGAAAACGTACATTGTGGCGACGTCATACCAGCAAACTTTGAAGGTTGGCGTGCAAGCAGAAAAGTGTTGAACGAAACGGTTATCGCCTCGGCAAACGATCCCGTGCTATTTGCTCAGTTGGATTTCATCACCGATGCGCACAAGTTCGACGGCGAAGTTCTCTTGATCGGCTCAACATGCAATACGGTTTACGGCGCGGAATATCAGAAACGCCACTTACCGTTTTACAAAAATGCCACGCTCGCAACCATCGAAGATGC
>CBDUDJ010000172.1:0-5655 GCA_965365885.1 uncultured Gammaproteobacteria bacterium | reverse complement strand
CTCTTCTTCTCTTTTTACCAAAACCTCGGGGGAGGAACCAGCAATGGTAAAACCCGGCGATATACCTGTCACCGGAGGCGCTAAAGAACCGCCCCCGGTCGTCAGGGTAAACGACCCTTCCCACTAATTCCTTTTGAGTGCATCGGTGGAAACTGAAGTCGCCAATCTTCTGGTCGTTGATGATGACCCCGAAATCCGGGAACTCACCGAGGCGTATCTATGCCAGCAGGGCTTCGAAGTTGCCTGTGTCGACAGCGGTGAAGCGATGGACGCCTACCTGCAGGAACACAGCGTCGACCTCATCATTCTGGATCTGATGCTACCGGGCGAGCACGGCTTGTCGATTGCCCGCCGCCTGAAGAATGAAGGTGACGTGCCGATTGTGATCGTTTCTGCCGAGGGCGAAGACATCGATCGAATTGTCGGTCTCGAAGTGGGTGCGGATGACTATCTCGCAAAGCCCTTTAATCCCAGAGAGTTACTTGCCCGCATCAGAGCCGTATTGCGTCGTGCTCGAGGCGGTAATGCTGAAGATACGGTTCAGACGAAGATAGTCTTCGGTCGCTTCGAGCTGGACATGTCATCGCATCAGCTGGTCAAAGATGGCACGGTGTTGCCGCTCACATCGGGTGAGTTCGATCTGCTGGCGATTCTGGTTGAACATCCGAACAAGGTGCTGGATCGCGATCGCATACTGGACCTCTTGACCGGCGCCGAAAGATCTCCGTTTGACCGCAGCATTGATGTTCGGGTGACGCGCTTGCGGGGCAAGATTGAGACCGATCCGTCGGTGCCAGTCTTCATCAAGACGATCTGGGGGAAAGGCTACATGTTCTGCCCAGACGGTGATGGCTGAATCCAGGACGTTTCGCCCGGGCTCGCTTCTTGCCCGTACGAATCTCACTCTGTCGGTGAGTTCTCTGCTCATCGTGGTAATAGCCATTGCCGCTCTGAACTTTTTTGTCATCGACCCGATCGCAGAGCAATCGGCGAATGATGAATCGGCGCTGCTCGTACTATCGGCGCAGACGTGGGTTGAATTACCGCCGAATGCGCGACCGTATTTTGAACTCGAGCTGGCTCAGAATCACGATCTCATCGTGACCGCGGAGCCGCGGGAGCTGGCTGCGGCAACTCTGGATCAACCATATCTGACGCTGTTGCAGGACAAGCTCTCTGAGCGCCTGAACATCCCGGTGGTGCTCAGTGAGGCCGACGAACTCCTCTGGGTAGATGTGCCGATGGGGGGGTTCGACATTCAGATCGGTTTTTTACCCAACCGGCGGGATATCCAGCCGCTCTATGTAGGCATCATTATCGTTGGTCTCGGTGCCGGCGTGGTGTTCTTAACATCGCTGTTCATTGTCCAGCGCATTACTCGACCGCTGGTTCAGGCTGCGGATCGTGTTGAAACCTTCCGCGGTGGTGAAAACTTCGAGCCACTACCCGAAGTAGGGCCACATGAACTCGTATCGCTTGCGCAAAACTTCAACACCATGGCCCGCGAAATATCGACGTTGCTGTCGAATCGCACGACGTTGCTTGCCGGTGTGTCGCATGATCTGCGCACGCCGCTGACCCGGATGCGCCTGGCGCTGGAACTGCTGCCGCAGAACGTTGACCCGAAACTCATAGAGCGGTTCGAGCGCAACCTCGAATCCATGGATGAATTGATTGGTGATGCTCTGCGCTTTGCTCGGGGTGCGGGGGAAGCAAAGCAATCGGTTGCCGTGCAGGCGTTTGTTGAAAACATAGTCGAAAGTTACGATCAGTTGATACCGGTAACGATGAACGGCTCGCAGGATGCGCTGCTCGATCTCGCACCGGGCGCATTGCAACGGGTCCTGATGAACCTCATCAGCAACGCCCAACAGCATGGCGAAGCGGTCCGTGTTGTCGTCAAAGACACCGAGATTCATGTCATCGACAGTGGCCCCGGGATACCTGAAGAGTCCAGGGAAGAGGTGTTCCAACCTTTCTTTCGTCTGGATCGTTCGCGCAGCGTGGTGACCGGCGGCAGTGGGCTGGGCTTGGCCATCGTGCAGCAATTGTGTCAGGCACAGGGATGGCGTGTGCACATAGATGATGGCCCCGATGGCGGCATAGACGTCGTTGTAACGCTGGCTTGAGGCGCTAACAGCCCACCGCAGTTCGCGGCCTCAGCCGTTGGCCTGGTGGACGTGTACGTCGCTTTGCGGGAATGGAATAGAAATGCCTTCCTGGTCAAAAGTGAGCTTCACTTTTTCCGTTAAGTCGAAATACAGTCCCCAGTAGTCAGCAGCGTTGACCCAGATTCGGACGGTGAAATTAACCGAGCTGTCTGCAAGTTCAGATACGACAACCAGCGGCTCTGGCTCGGTCATCGCTCGTTCGTCGGCTTCGATCAATCGCCTGATCACAGCTTTCGCTTTGCCGATGTCGTCGCCGTAACCGATGCCGAAAACGAAATCCACACGGCGTGTCGACTCGACGGAGAAGTTTGTGATGATGCCATTCGAGATGGCGCCGTTGGGGACGATGATGTGCTTGTTGTCGCCAGTTTTGATGACCGTATTGAAAATCTGAATTTCGGACACGGTGCCCGAAACACCCTGCGCCTCAATAAAATCACCGATCTTGTATGGCCGAAACAGCAAAACAAGAACGCCACCTGCAAAATTTGCGAGAGTCCCCTGCAACGCAAGACCAATGGCGAGACCTGCAGCCCCCAGTATGGCGATGAAGGAGGTGGTTTCGATGCCGATCATCGAAGCGACACTGATGAGGAGCAATGCTTTCAATCCGATGGAGACCAGGCTGGAGAGAAATTTGGCCAACGTCGGCTCGGCGTTGCTGCGCTCCATGGTTTTTACAACCAGACGCACAACTCTATTGACTATCCATAAGCCGCCGAACAGGACAACAATCGCAAGCACCAGCTTTGGTCCGTACTGCATTGCCATTTCGACTGCGATGTCCATGTACGCGGACACCTGCTGCGTTGATATATCTTCCATGAGTTCCCCCGAAGCTGGTAGTTTCTTCTATTAAAGTCCCGGTGATCTTATGATGGCACTACAGCGAAAGAAACTGTCGTTTTCGTGTGGAGGCGATTGGAATTGATTAGGTCCGGTACTCGATCAGGTTGGAGCACGGGCGCCCTACTCGGCGGTTGTCTGCTGCTCATGGCGGGCTGTGAGTCTGCGTACTATGGTGCCTGGGAGAAGGTCGGCGTGTACAAGCGCGATATTCTGGTGGAACGGGTAGAAGAAGCTGCCGATGCTCAGGAGGATGCGAAAGAGGTATTTCAGAGCGCGCTGGAACGATTCAGCAGTGTTGTGACGATCGCGCCGACCGACTTGAAAATCACCTATGAAGCTCTGACCGATGCGTTCGAGGATGCGGAGTCTCGCGCTAATAGAGTTTCGAATCGCATCGACGCTGTCGAAGATGTCTCGGCAGACCTGTTCGATGAGTGGGCCGAAGAAGTCGAACTCATTGGTAACGCGAAGCTTCGGTCATCCAGCGCGTCCCAGCTGCGTGCCTCACAGCGCCAGTACACCGAGTTGATCCGTACAATGCGTCAGGCCGAAAGCAAAATGGCGCCCGTGCTGAATGCGTTTCGCGACCAGGTTTTATATCTCAAACACAATCTCAACGCGCAGGCGATCGCATCCCTGCGTGGTGAACTGACAACGATTCAAAGTGATGTCGCGATACTGATCCGAGACATGGAGGCGTCTATTCGCAAGTCTCAGGCATTCATCGAAGACATGGAATTGATGGGAGGAAAGTCATGAAGACAATGGGAATAATCGTCAGCATCATCGTCGTATTGGTCTTGGGTGTTGCTGTGTACGTGGTTGTTAATTCCGGCAGTCTCATAAAGACAGCAGTTGAGACTGTTGGATCCGAAGTGCTGGGAGTCGATGTGAGTCTCGACTCAGCGGAAATTTCGCTGACCGAAGGCTCCGGTGAGTTGCGTGGCCTGGCGATTGGTAATCCAGATGGATTTGGTGGTTCGCATGCCATGCGACTTGGTCAGATTAAGCTGGTCCTCGATGTGGCACAGATGAGTGAGGAACTCGTTGTCATCAAGTCTGTGCTGATCGACAAGGCTGAGTTGGCCATCGTGGCGAAGGGTTCTACGACTAATCTGCAGGTCATCATGGCGACGCTCGATTCCAGTTCCACGGACACGACCAGCGCGGCGGAAGATGACAGTTCCGACGTGAAACTGATCATCGACGAGTTCGTTTTCAGCAATGCACAGACATCACTGGTTTCCGACTTGCTGGGCGATGCGAGTGTCAACATTGCCGATTTGAAATTGACGGGTATCGGTCGAAAAGCGGATGGCGCGACGATTCGTGAAGTGCTGCAGCAGATCCTGGCGCCCATCGTGCGCAGTTCGACTCAGGCGGTTGCAGCCCAGGGTCTGGACATCGAAGGCGCGAAACAGGGGCTGGGAAGCAAGCTGCAGGAAAAGCTGGGCTCGGGCCTGGATGCGCTGCGAGGGGGCAACAGAGACTGATGGCTGACTACGAAAATATCCGCTATGTGCTGGATGGCCCGATGGCGCTGATCACCATCGATCGGGCAGAAAAACACAACGCCATTTCTCTGGCGACGCTCGCAGAGCTGCAGGATGCTGTCGCCGTCGCGGGTGATGACGACGCTGTGCGGGTCATCACCATAACCGGTGCAGGAGACAAGGCATTCGCTTCGGGTTCAGATCTCGAGGAGGTGCTGCATCGGGACTTGCGAAAAGCCCTGGAGCCGATCGTGCAGGGACTGGCGGAACAGCTCGAACGGACTCCCAAACCAACGATTGCCGCGATCAATGGCATCTGTATGGGTGGCGGCCTGGAAGTAGCGCTTGGCTGCGATCTCAGAATTGCCGTACCGCAGGCCCGCTTCGCAACACCTGAAGGCAAGCTCGGCATTATCCCCGGTGGCGGTGCGACCGCCCGCCTGCCGCGAATTGTCGGCCGCGGCTGGGGGATGGAGATGCTGTTGATGGGTGAACCGATCGATGCCGAGCGGGCGTTGCAGATAGGCCTGATTACTCGCATCGTGGCAGCTGACGAGTTGCTCGCAGAAGCCCGGCGCATGGCCGATCATCTCGCGCAGTTCGCACCGTTTGTACCAAGAACGATGAAGGCGATGGTAAATTTTGGCATGGAGTCGAGTCTCGCGGGCGCACTCATGCTGGAAAAGTACGCCCAGGGTGCACTGGTACAGACAGAGGACAAAATTGAGGGGATAAGCGCTTTTCTGGCAAAACGTGATCCTGATTTCAAAGGGCGCTAAACTGCCTGTCCACTAAAATCATCGAAGCTACTTGGGGGAATCAAGATGGCGGTAGAAAAATTTCCCATCGAGGCGAGTCACATTCTCATGTTCGCTCGCTCGATCGGGGACGACAATCAGGTGTACTACGATGCGGATTATGCCGCTGGTACCGAGCCCGGCAGCATCATCGCGCCACCGACGTTCGCACAATCCAGCGCCCAGTTTGATCCGAATTACTTCCTGCGACCCAAAGTCGGTGAAGACTGGTTCGGCTCGGGTAAAGAACCGACCGGAATTAAGAAGAAGGAAGGTGGCTCCGGCGGTGGCGGGGGTGGCTTCGAGATTCGCTTCCTCGGTCTAGGGGACGAGAGGAGCAATATC
>CBDUDJ010000171.1:0-5673 GCA_965365885.1 uncultured Gammaproteobacteria bacterium | reverse complement strand
CTAAGGCCGGCGCTAAGGCCGGCGCTAAGGCGCCCGGTTACCTGCCTGCGATTCAATGCTGGCGTCGATGTGCGCAAGCAATCCCTCATAGCCTTGTTCTTTGATGATACTGCTGTAGTCCGCACGGCGCAGCGACAGGTCACTGACACCATCAGCGACGACATTGTAGACCTTGTCCTGACGAAAATAGTAATCCAGCGGTACGATACCACCGTTCGCCCGGGTCAGTTCAGTCTTGACCACCCAGCCCCGCGGTGCTTCCTGAATTCCAATCGTCGCAAATTTCTGGTTATTGAATTCACCGAAGCGGTCGACATAAGTCACCGCGATCAGTCGCTGAAGTCGAGCAGCAAATTGGGCCTTCGCCTCAGCATCAAGAGTCGACCAGGTTCGGCCCAGACTGATTCGGCTGATCGTCGGAACATCGAACAGTGCGGTCACAATCCCTTCCAGACTCAGCACCTTGGCGTCACGTGGCGCGGCCGATTTCATCATGTCCACCAGCGCGCTATGGAATTCTTCGACCATCACAACAAGCGGACTTTCTGCTGGGGTTGATTGTTCTGCCAGCGCTGTCACAGCTGACCCACTCAGCAGAAAACCCAGAATACTGAAGACAATCGAACGCTTCATCGACAAGCACTCACTGAATCAGGGCCAGGCTGAACCACGGCACGTAAGTAATCAGTGCGAGTGCAATCAGGAGAACAACCATGAAAGGCCAGCAAGCAGCATAGATCTCCAGCAGCGGTTTCTTGAAACGGTAACTTGCGATAAACAGATTCATGCCCACCGGAGGTGTGAAGTAACCAATCTGCATGTTAGCGAGAAAAATTATTCCCAGGTGGACGGGATGCACACCATAACCTACCGCAACAGGCAGAATAAGCGGAACTATGATAACAAGCGCTGAGAAGATATCGAGCATCGAACCCAGCACCAACAACATGAGGTTCAGCAGAAGCAGAAAACCGAGAGTACTCTCTACATGTGCCTGCATGAACTCAAACAACGCCTGTGGCACTTCCGCGTCAACCAGAAAATTCGTGAACGCAAGCGCGACACCAAGTACCAGCAAAATGCCACCGACCATTACCATCGAATCGATCATTACTTTTGGTAGAGAGCGTAAGCTGATTTCCCGATAGAGAAGAACTTCGGTCAAAGTGACATAAATAGCAGTAATCGCTGCCGCCTCGGAGATCGCGAAAAAGCCGGTGTAGATCCCGCCTAGAACAACAAACGGCAATGGCAATTCCCACCTCGCGTCGATGAGCGCCCGCCATAGCCGGGCACGGGAAAAAGCGACCCGGGGGACCTTGCCACCCCGGTTGTGCCATAACGCCCAGACGATGAGCAACGCCAGCATCAACAGAAGCGGCAGGATGCCTGCAACAAAGAGATCAAAAATAGTGAACGGTTCGCCCACACCCAGCTGTTGCGCGACGATTCCGTAGAGAATGAGCGGTACCGACGGCACCAGGAGCAGTCCGAGGCTACCTGAAGTGGTGACAAGGCCCAGGCTGAACCGATCGCTGTATCCCGCACTCTTGAGAGCCGGCAGCAGCAATGCCCCCAGGGCGACAATCGTGACACCGGATGCGCCAGTGAGCGCGGTGAATATCGCACAGGCGACGAAACCCACCAGGGCAAGTCCACTCGGCAGGTTGCCAAACAGACTCTGGACCAGATTGACCAGACGCTCGGAGGTTTTTGCTTCGGCGAGAACGTAACCGGAGTAGGTAAACAGAGGCAGCGCGACCAGCAATGGCGTATCAACGATTCGATAGATTTCGATGGCGACAATCGATAGATCTATATCATTTGCCAGAAACCCCAGCATCGCCGCTGCCATCAAGACTGCGAACAACGGGGCTCCGGCAAGCACCGCGGCCAGCGTCACAATCAGACCGGCCCAGATCATGGCGGCACGAATACGTGGAGGAGATAGCGCAGGGAGATGACAGCCGCACCCAGTGGCATTACGGATTCACACAACCAGGCCGGTACGTCTGCGAATGCCACAATGCCATCTGCGTAGTCGAGGATCACGAACTGCAGGCTGTACCAGGCAAACACACCCGCAATCAGACAGGTGAACAAGCTTGCGAAACGCCGTGTGTGCTTTTCCCAGGAATCACTGAACAAACGACCCAGCAGATCTATCCGGATGTGTTCGTCGTTGCGCGAGGCAATGGTTGCGCCAATGAAGGTCAACCAGAGCACCAGCACCCGTACCAGTGAATCTCCCCAGAGTATTCCCGAATCAAAGAAGTTGCGAGCTACGACCTGGTATCCGGCCAGCGCGATCATGGCACTGAGTATCACGACCAGAAGACCGCTTTCCAACGACTTCAATACATTGACGGTTCGTTCAATCAAGCCCTGCTCGATAGTCCGTGAGTAAGTCATTCATCGTAGTCACCAGGTTTGCAGAGACCGTACCCTCTGCAACGAGATTAGCCGAAGCTTTCTCCGCCAGCGTGTGCCATTCCATGGTTTCTGTGGTCGAGGGACTGCTCCAGATGAGCCCCAGATTCTTGAGCACGGCAACCGCCTGCACGTGATCGCGTCGACTGCGCGCATTCACCTGCGCAACCACATCAGCCATTGTTTGAGTCATGAGTTCCTGATCTTCACGACCGAGCTTGCCGAATTGACGCTCACTCACACTCAGCAGTCCATACACATACATGAGAGGCAGATCAAGCACGTACTGAATCTGTGTATGCCATTGCAGCGCAATTGCCAGCACCGGCGGCACTGTGACGCCATTAATGAGTCCAGTCTGTAAGCCCCCGAGCACATCAGGCAATGGCAGCGGAATAGGACTGATGGAAAATGACGACATCGCCTGTTCGGCACCAGGGTCGCCATCGGGGATCCAGACCTTCTGCGCTCTGACTTGCGAGACGCTGCTCACCTGCACCTCCGACATGGCGTAGGCGAACCCGACTTCGGCGATGCCGAAGCCGACAAACCCCTTCTTCCTCAGACCATCCAGTAACAAGGCGTCCATCTGTGATCGGACATGGTCGACTTCAGCGAAATTGTTGAACATCATCGGCAGGGTGTAGACCTGCAGATCGGTGTATGTCTGGTTGAGGCCTCCAGCAGTGAGAATCGCCCCGTGCAGCTGACCGGCTCGGATCTTACGGAGCACGGCTTTGTCATCACCCATGATGCCGCCCGGATAAAACTTGAACGTCACGCGACCCTCGGTGCGAGTCGTGATATCGCTCGCGGCTTTACGTAGGAGCTTCACCCACACCGAGCCATCGGGCGAAACCGTGGCAATCTTGAAGACGACCGCATTCACGGGCGCTGCAGCCAGAACCAGCAATCCGGCAACCAGTAAAGCTTTAAAAGTATGCATCTGCGGTATCCAGTAATTCCTGAGCGCGCAATTGCGCAACGGTGTTGATGAGCGTTAAGCCCGGCATCTGCGGATCTGCAGCCAGGACCTCATTGAGCAACCTGTCGTGCAGATCGCGGTCAAACAGCAGCCTCGCATACTGGTCAGCAAACATGACCTTCGTCATCAGATACTTTTCTTCTGAGATCTCCATTGATCTTTCGAAATGTCGGCGTCCAATCTCAGGTCTCCCGCCAAGCGCCGGGGGTAGCAGCGTCTCGAAGACACCCAGATAGAGGTCCGGCCCGCCGTAACTGTGACTTGCATCGAGATTGGCGATTCGGGCCATCAACGCCTTGACCCTGGCCAGTTCTGCAATCGCCGCAAAATCTTCGCTGTTAGCCTGAATCCAGCCCGCCCAGACACTGCCAAGCAGGTAGAGCAGTTCGACATCCCTGACACGCACTTTTTCAAGCCAGCGCTCATAGTCTCTGTACTTGCGCGTACGCAAATCACAGCCGTTTTCGATTGCCAGACACACGGCGGCCTCCGCATGTGTCAGAGACTTCTGCTGGAGGTAGCGCGACCGCTCAGGATCATCCACGAATGCCGCCGCATACGCCGAGTTAAGTTGCGAGGCCTGAGCCAGCAAAGCCACGTTTTCCGGATTCTGTGCCAGCAGGCCATCGATGAGAATCAGATAAGCCGGTGCACCGTCACGCACCATCGCGAGATCCGGACTGTCCATGATGGCCTGCGCCAACCCGCCGGTAACCCCCGAGGTAAGATAACTTACTACCGACACGCAGCCCGCCGAAAATGTCGACACTAGAACTACCAGAAAAAACAACGCTTTCGAAGCTGGCAATGACATAGGGCTATTTAAGAGGATACCGGGTGAACCGAGTCGGAGGCGCATTTAAGCTGCGGGCGCCAGCGAAAGCAACCGCTGCGTCAGCTGCCGATCGTGCGCTCGGCCGCTCTCACCTGCCGGCTTGTATACCCGCAGAAATCTGCTCGTAGATTTCCTCGAGAGGCGGCCGACTGCGATACCCCGGCACGGCGTATTTCGCGGCAATGGTGCCATCGGATTTGATGTAGAGAATACCCGGGTGCGGAATCCCGTAACCCATATGGCCTGGCCCGTACTCTTCATTGCGAATGCCCAGAGCACTCACGTGCTTGATTTCTTCATCGCGAAGCAATGGATAGCCAAGTTTCTGCGCGGCATGGAAATCCGCCAGTATCGATTCTGCGTCGTAGGTCATTGCGGCGACATTCACACCGAGAGCTGCAAATCTTTCCTGCCACTGAGCCAATTGAACCAATTGGCGCTGACAAAATGGTCACCAATCCGCGGATCGGTTCAGAAACAACAGCAGTCCCTGCTCGCCGCTGAGATCATCGAGACTTCGCACCTGTCCGGCCTGATCCGGCGCTTCCAGCACCGGTAGCGAACTGCCGATGACTGGGCCCCATTCGCTGTTGTAGTCCCCATCAGGTGCCGCTTGCGATGCGAAAACTGCAGGCGCAAAGACTATCGTGAGTGCGAACCAGCAGCAGCTGTGCAAGGCGAATCGATTGTTGAATATTTGAAGCATCCAGTTTCCTCTCATCATTGCCCGCGGTAGTGTCATATCAGTCACCCGCCACGCCATCTTTCTTCGTCCGGGTCTGCAACAACGTTATGGTCTGCAAGCCAAGCCCCGTAACAGCGGATTCGACTTCCGTAACGAAATTTTCTGGCGTACTTGTGTAAGCACCAAGACAGAGTTTGTGGCGTTGCTTGTCGATGCGTTTGCGCCTCTGCTCGACGAGACCGGCGAGGCGTTTGTGCGTCTTGACCTTCAAACTCATCGCTTCCACAGCCCGGTTGAAGCTTTCGAGTTCGAGCTGCGCCTCGATTTTAGAACTCAGCCGTTCCAGGTGCCAGCGCCTGACCTTACCGGATTCAGACAACGCTGGGCGCAGAAGTTCCAGATGATTCAGTGTATGACCCACCCATCGCTGAGCGCGACGCAGCCGTTTCAGGCCAGGTGGCCGGTTTCCCCGCGCGGCGGCCCCATCAGGTGCAACGAGCAATGCCTGACCCTTCGCGTAAGCCCGCCCGGCCCCATGCTTGATGATTTCCGCATCCGGGATCTGGCGTAGTGGCGTGTAGTCGCGCCAACTGGCGGATTCTTCCTGCAACAGGCGATTCAAGCGAGCGTAACTCGCCTGTGAAAACTGTGGCGTTGTCTCTCCTACCGCGAGCACCTGCACGGCTTTGGCGACCGCCTTGCAGGACTTTTCAGCGCCTTTTTCATCTCCTCTTTTAT
>CBDUDJ010000170.1:0-5686 GCA_965365885.1 uncultured Gammaproteobacteria bacterium | reverse complement strand
GCCATCGCCTACGACGGCAACACAACCTTACCCGCCTATCTGCCGAAGCTCGTCAGCGCCGAGATGCGGGGGAAGACTGTTGCCTATCGTTGTGAAGGATTGAGCTGTTCACTGCCGATCGACGATCTCGCTGCGTTGACGCAGTCGCTGGCGAGCACGCCGCCCAGCTGAACGCAGCGCAGTAACTGATCTGACTTTTCCGCAGAGATCAGGCGCGCGTCGCCTGCCACACGAGATCGAGCTCGCGTGCTGCCTTAACGTCGTCGAGCCGGCGTACCGGCAGGTTGTGCGGAGCACTCAGCACGAGCTCGGGATCTTGTTCCACCTCTGCCTGAATCGCGATAAGGGCGTCGGCAAATGCATCAAGCTCCGCTTTCGTTTCGGTTTCCGTTGGCTCGATGAGAAAACACTCGGGAATCAACAACGGAAAGTAAGTAGTAGGGGAGTGGATGCCGTAGTCGAGCAGGCGTTTGGCGAAATCCATTGCAGACACACCGTACTGCTTCGCCTGGCCACGCATGGTCACGATGAACTCGTGGGTCGCGCGACGCTCGGGATAGGCCAGCTCAAAGCCAGCTTGCGCGAGACGCGTGCAGAGGTAGTTGGCATTGAGGGTTGCGTACTCGCCCACGCGGTGCATGCCTTCGCGACCCAGCAGCAGCGCATAGGCCAGCGCCCGCAACAGGATACCGGCGTTGCCCATGAATCCAGAGAGCCGCCCGATGCTCAGTGGCAGGTCTGCCTGGGTCAGCCAGCGATACCCATCGGCTTCCCAGGCGACGATCGGCACCGGCAGGTGAGGCAACAGCCGTTCGCCGACGCCCACCGGACCGGCACCGGGGCCACCGCCGCCGTGCGGTGTTGCAAAGGTCTTGTGGAGATTCATGTGTAATACATCGAAACCCATGTCGCCCGGTTTAACCTTGCCGAGGATGGCGTTGAGATTGGCGCCGTCGTAAAAAAGCAGCCCGCCGGCGTCATGTACCGTCCGGGCAATCGCCTCGATCCGCCGCTCAAACACGCCGCAGGTGGAAGGGTTGGTCATCATCAGGCCCGCCGTCTGCGGTCCCACGGCTGCCTTGAGCGCGTCAAGCGCAACGTCGCCGCTGGCATCGACGGCGACTTCAGTCACTTTGTAACCACACATCACTGCTGTTGCCGGATTGGTGCCGTGGGCGGCGTTCGGCACGATGATCTCGTTGCGCGCGAAATCTTCTCTGGCATCGTGATAAGCGCGAATCATCGCCACACCGGCAAATTCACCCTGGGCGCCGGCCATGGGCGTCAGCGAAACACCCTGCATGCCCGTGACGTCGCGCAGGATCTCCTGCAAATCGTAGAGACAAGCCAGATAGCCCTGGCTCACAACCTCGGGTGCCAGCGGATGCCGATCCGCAAAGCCCGGCAGATTCGCTGCTTTATGAGCTCCGCGCGGGTTGTACTTCATCGTGCATGATCCCAGCGGGTAAAACTGTGTGTCGATGGAAAAGTTCTGCCGCGAGAGGTTGGTGTAGTGCCGCACTGTCTGCAGTTCTGAGACTTCGGGCAACCCGGGCGGCATCTGGCGCAGGAGCGCCCGGGGAATGTCCGCAGGTGCCATAGCCGCCGATTCCGCGGTTTCGAGCAACTGTGCAGTGGCGCTGCGGCCCGCCACCCCTATGTCAAAAATGGTCTTTACGGGTGTCTTCATGCCGCACCCTCGCCTGACAAACCCTCTTCTGACAGACATCGGGCGAGCGCATCGGCGTACGCCTGGATTTCCGCAGTAGTACGTTTTTCGGTGGCGCAGACCAGCAGGGCATTGTCCATGCCCGGGTAATACGCAGCAAGATCAAGGCCACCGAGAATCTGCTGATCAAGCAGCGCAGAAACGACCGCTGCGGCCGGCCGCGGCAGCTGCAGAACCGCTTCGTGAAAGTATGGGCCTGCGTAGCGCAGGTCAACGCCATCGATGGCCGTTAACGCCTTGATCAATGCTCCGGTATTCGCATGGCAGGCATTGGCCGTCTGCGCCAGACCTCTGGGCCCCAGCAGGCTCAGGTAAATGGTGCCCGCCGTCACGAGCAGGCCCTGGTTGGTGCAGATATTCGACGTCGCCTTACCGCGGCGGATGTGTTGTTCACGCGCCTGCAATGTCAGCACGAAACCGGTCCTGCCATCGAGATCTTCCGTGCGACCGATGATGCGGCCCGGCATCTGGCGTACCAACGCCCGTTTGCAGCAGATGAAGCCAAATGATGGTCCGCCCGAGGACATTGGGATGCCAAACGGCTGGCCGTCACCGCAGGCAATATCGGCACCGGCTCCTGCAGTCGCGCTGCCCCACTCACCCGGCGGCTTGAGGATGGCCAGGCTCAACGGGTTGACCAGCGCGATGACCAGGGCCTGACGTTCATGGGCCCAGGTTGTGAGCGTGTCGACATCTTCGAGCAGGCCAAAGAAATTCGGCTGCTGGACAACGATGGCGGCCACGTCGGACACGTCATCGAGGCTGCCGATATCGACACAACCGGCGTCAGTCAGCGCAACAGGTGTGAGCGTAACGCCCTGGTTGCGCACGATGTTCTGCGCAGCTTCGCGATACAACGGATGCACACTTTGCGGTATCAGCACCTCACGCGACTTCGATTTTTTGTTCGCACGAATTGCCATCAGTATGGCTTCGGCCAGACCCGACGCACCGTCATACACCGACGCGTTGGAGACATCGAGTCCGGTGAGTGCAGCCAGCATCGATTGATACTCGTAAATCAGCTGCAGCGTGCCCTGACTTGCCTCGGCCTGATAGGGCGTGTACGCAGTCATGAACTCACCACGAGACGTCAGGTCCCAAACGGCGGCGGGAATATGGTGGTCGTAACATCCCGCGCCGAGAAAACAGGTTCCGGCCGCATCCTGCGACGCCCGTTCGTCCAACTCCTGCAACATCTTCATCTCGCCAACACCTAAGGGGACGTGGCGCAACGTACCGGCGCGCAGACCATCGGGGATTTCGTCGAACAGGTCTTCAATACTGGTGACACCGATGGTCGACAGCATAGATTCGACTTCTTCCGCCGTGTGGGGGATGAAGGGCATTAACTCGGCTCCATTTATCTCAGGTGGTCAGCGCGACGACTTATTGCGGCTGAATAGCCAGCCACCTGTTGAAAAAATCGCGCTGCACGGGTTTTCAACACGCTGCTAGTGATCGGCTTCAGCATCGCAGAGCACCGCGTAGGCTTCGGCATCCAGCAGATCATCGAGTTCGGCGACATCGTTGGGCTTGATCGAGTAAAACCAGCCATCGCCGTACGGATCCTGGTTGACGTTTTCCGGCGCATCTTCGAGCGCCTCGTTGACAGCGACCACTGTGCCGGCAACCGGTGCGTAGATGTCCGATGCGGCTTTTACCGACTCCACGACACCCGCTTCTTCCTGTGCTGCGAGTTGTTGGCCGATCTCCGGTTGCTCAACAAACACGACATCGCCAAGCGCATTTTGCGCGAAGTCGGAAATACCCACGGTGACCATGCCGTCCTCTTCCAGCTTCGCCCATTCGTGAGTGCTGACATATTTCAACTCTACTGGGAATTCGCTCATTGAGCTTACACACCCTTTGTCTTTTATTGTTTACGTAGTTGTTTAAGTAGTTGTCTAGGCAGTTGTTTACGTGAACACACGTCCTGGTTATGTGAATTATTGCAAGACGCTTTCGCCCCGCCGCACAAACGGCGGTCTGACGATTTTCACCGGTTTTAACTGCCCCCTGACATCGACGTGACAGTCACCTCTGGCTGACTTAGGCACGCGCGCCAGTGCAATACTGTACCCCAACGTCGGAGAAAAACTACCACTGGTAATCACTCCCTCACCTGCTTCGGTGACCACCGTCTGACCGTGGCGCATAACGCCTTTGTCCTGCATCACGAGTCCCGTCAACTTCTCGTTGACCCCCGCCTCACGAATCTGCTCCAGCGCTTCGCGGCCGATGAAAGAACGCGCAGGGTCGTCCCTGGCAATGGTCCAGGTAAGGTTGGAGATCAGCGGATTCGTGGTTTCGTCCATATCCTGACCGTAAAGATTCAAGCCGGCTTCCAGGCGCAATGTATCGCGCGCACCCAGGCCCGCCGGCTGCACGCCAACGGCTGCAAGATCCGCCCAGAGCTGACAGGCATCTGCACCCGGCAGCATGACCTCTATGCCATCCTCACCGGTGTAGCCGGTCCGGGCAATCAACCACTCACCACGCTCGGTTGTGCAGAACGACGCAATCTCCGTGATCCCGCTTTCGCCAGAGACCTGCTCGAACAGATCGATTGCCACCGGACCCTGCACCGCGATCATTGCCAGATCGCGCTCGTGTAGCGCAACGCCTTCGTCATTACGCTCATCGAACCAGCGCAGCACCCTGTCCCGCGTTGCTGCATTCACCACGCAGCGATAGTGGTCGGCCCGACGGTAGACGATCAGATCGTCGATGACGCCGCCCGCGTCGTTCAGGAGAACGCCATACAACGCCTTTCCGGGAGCATCCAGTTGCGCAACGTCATTGGCGACCAGCCGCTGGAGAAAATCTCGATCGTGCTCGCCAAGGACGTCGATAATGGTCATGTGAGAGACGTCGAACATACCGGCAGCACGTCTGACGGCATGGTGTTCAGCGATCTGGGAGCCGTAGTTGACCGGCATATCCCAGCCTGCGAAGTCGACCATCTTGCCGCCGTGTGCAACATGTGCGGCATGCAAAACCGTTTGGTTTGTCATGTAAACCTGGCTATTGGAAGGTTATGGAAATTATGGTTAGGGGCTGGCGCGCATTGTAATTGTCCTGGGCTGAAAACTCCTGTGCGGAAACCGAGCACTACAACCGCTGCGCAATCGGCCCAAGCCCCAGTGCTTCCTTCATGAGCTGATGTTTGAGAGGCGGCGTACGGTTCAGCCAACCGACGCCGACGTTGCGCGCCCACTGTAGCAGCGGATCGTTCTGCGCATAGACGCTGCGAAATCCGGCCATCAGGCCCAACATGAATTGCGCGCGCGTCCTGCGCTGGCGCGCAAATGAGCGCCACAACCCAGCCTGGCCGGCAGCGACACCCAGTGGAATAGTTGCAAAGCGGCTGAGTAGCGCTCGAACATCTTCGAATCCGACGTTGACACCAAGCCCGGCCAGCGGGTGCAACACGTGAGCTGCATCACCCAGAAGCAACACTCCAGGTGCCGGGTTGAAGTGCCTGACGAGCTGCTGCGCGAGCGGAAACACCGCGCGGTCATCGACGCTGAGCACAGCGCCAAGTCTGTGTTCGCTGGCAGTTCCAATTTGCTCGCAGAACGCACTATCCGCGAGACTCTGGCGCGAGCGTGCAGAAGCTTCACACTGTGACCAGACGACCGAGGATACGTTTGCCTGGCAAGTCGGTAGCAACGCAAGTGGCCCATCGAGCAGAAATCTCTGGAACGCCACGGCCGCATGCGGCACCTCGGTTTCAATCAACGTCGCGAGTGCGTGATGGCCCGTGGGCTGAACGTCGAGTTTCGCCCCGATGAGTTCGCGCACCTTCGAGCGGGCCCGGTAATTGCCAATCATCCGCTTGGCCTGGTTCTTTATCTGCGCCTGCTCATGGAGTTCGCCGGCCGCCGCGGCGTCCAGCAGCGCCCGGTCGGGCAGGGAATCCCAAAGGGTAAAAGATAACGCCGAAGCGATGGC
>CBDUDJ010000169.1:0-5687 GCA_965365885.1 uncultured Gammaproteobacteria bacterium | reverse complement strand
GTGATGCCGGGCTCGCAGAAGCACAGATCGCCCGCGGACTCTCCGAGCGAACGGACTGGCGGCGACTCCTGCGTGGCGATGTTCCCGTGTTGGATATGGCACAGGAGTGCGTTCAGTTGCAGAGCGCTATCGCTGACTTGCCGGCCGGTGTGAGTTGGATCGAATCACGCAGGCTGCGAACGTTCACTTATCCTATTGTGCGGTATCCTTCGCGGCTGGAGCGACTGCGATTGTCTACCGGTGACGTCGAAGGCAATCTCCTGGGAGTAAAAGGGCAGTACCTTCTGTTATCCAGCGGTGTGTTCAACGTACGCCAACATGCGGGTTACGAAGTGCGGATCAGTCTGCTACCAGAGCCCGTCGCGACCCAGGGTGGCGATCAGCTCGGGTTGTTCGGATGAAGCCGCCGCGATTTTGGAAACGACTGTTATGGTCAGGCGCGTATAGTCCGACCGAGACAGCCATGAGTTCGATTAACAAAAAATATGATGAGTTGAAATGAAAGAAGCAGAACCCAGAGCGATTCACCTGAAAGACTATGAAGCCCCGACGCACAGGATCGAAGCAACGGACCTGACGTTCGATCTGCAACAGGGCACCACAACGGTAACAAGCTGCCTCAAGATCGTTAAAACCGGAGCTGCTGATGAAGACTCGCCACTGGTGCTGGATGGTCAGGAGCTGGAGCTCATCAGTGTAGCCATTGACGGAGCACCATTGGGAAGCAACGAGTATCAGCTGGATGACGACACTCTGACGTTGCCCAATTTACCTGCTGTGTGCGAAGTGCAGATCGTCAACAGAATTCATCCGGAAGAAAACACTGCGCTCGAAGGTTTGTACAAATCACGCACTATGTATTGCACACAGTGTGAAGCGCAGGGATTTCGCAAAATCACCTACTATCAGGACCGGCCTGATGTGCTATCGGTATTTACGACGACCATCATTGCGGATGCCGGTGAGTATCCTGTCCTGCTGTCCAATGGCAATCTGCGCAGCGATGAGCTGCTCGATGACGGCCGCCGTAAAGTAGTTTGGGCAGACCCCTTCCCGAAACCCAGTTATCTGTTTGCTCTGGTCGCCGGTGATCTTGCGAAGCTGTCTGATGAATTCATCACCTGCTCAGGCAGGAAAGTGGTGCTCGAAATCTACTCAGAAGCCCATAACATCGAGCAGTGTCACTACGCCATGGATGTTCTCAAGCGATCTATGCGCTGGGACGAAGAAGTTTTCGGTCGTGAGTATGATCTGGATATATTCATGATTGTCGCCGTTGAAGACTTCAACATGGGCGCCATGGAAAACAAGGGCCTGAACGTCTTCAATACATCATGCGTCCTGGCAACACCGGACACTGCCACCGACCAGGCCTATCAGAGAGTCGAAGCGGTCGTTGCGCATGAATATTTTCACAACTGGTCGGGCAACCGGGTAACCTGTCGCGACTGGTTTCAACTCAGTCTGAAAGAAGGCTTCACCGTCTTCCGCGATGCCGAGTTTTCTTCGGATATGAACTCGCGAACCGTCAAACGCATCGAAGATGTGAATCGCCTTCGCTCTGTGCAGTTCGCTGAAGATTCGGGGCCACTCGCGCATCCGATCCGGCCCGACAGCTATATTGAAATTTCCAATTTCTACACACCAACCGTCTACGAGAAAGGCGCGGAGGTGGTCCGCATGCTGCACACGATAGTCGGTCCGGAGGCTTTCCGACGTGGCTCGGATCTTTACTTCGAACGCCACGACGGTCAGGCCGTGACCACAGACGACTTCCGCGATGCGATGGCTGCAGTGACTGATCAGAGTCTCGATCAGTTTCAACGCTGGTACGAACAAGCCGGCACGCCACAGCTTAACGTCGAGAGCACCTACGCCGCGAATGAAGGTCTTGTGGTCAATATCTCCCAGGACTGCCCGGCAACTCCCGGGCAAACGGAAAAGCTGCCATTCCACATCCCCATCTGCATCGGTCTGCTGGACGATTCCGGGAATTCTCTCATCGGTGCTGATATCTCGTTGCAATCCGATGCTGAAATCGAGATACGGCAGGACACACTGGTGCTGCATTTACGCACGCAAACGGCGAGCCTGCAGTTCACGGGTCTTGGCGGGACGCCTCACGTGAGTTTCCTGCGCGGTTTCTCTGCGCCCGTTAGAGTCAATTATCCGCGAGACTCGGCCGAACTTGCGTTTCTTGCCCTGCACGACACAGACGGGTTTGCGGCGTGGGATGTCCTGCAGACGTTGTTGGTGCGGGAGATTGAACTTCTGCAGACATCGACCACTGTATCCGCCGAGCTGGTTGATCTTTTCGACTCCCTCATCAAGAGGGCGCTCGATTGTGCGCGGCTGGAAGCTGATTCGCGCAGCGAGCTGCGGTTTCTGCTTGCGGCGATGTTGACCATTCCGGATGAAAATTATCTTTTCGAACAATTCTCTCCCGTCGATGTGGATGGCGTGTGCGGTGCGCGTGATAGTTTGCGACAGACCCTCGCGGTGCAACTGCAGACACAGTGGCAGAGCCTGTACAGCGCAAATAACGCAGGCGGCCCGTATTCACCCGATGCATCCGGCATGTCTCAACGAGGTTTGAGTAATATAGCGCTTGATTATTTGACTCTGGCGCTGGAAGGAACCGCACTCAGCGAAAAACTCGGAAACCATTACGCTGAAGCAGACAATCTTACCGATCGTCGCGCGGTGCTTGTTGCTGCGGTGAACGCCCAGGATCTCGATTCCGCGTTCAAAGATAATTTGTTGAAGGAATTTTATGATCGCTGGCGTGAAGAAGCGCTGGTCGTGAATCTGTGGTTCGCCGCCCAGGCATCTGCACGCGACTGTACTGCTGAGAAGCTCACTCGTCTGGCTGAACATCCTGCGTTTGATCTGCGCAATCCCAATAAAGTGCGAGCCCTCTATATGGCGTTTGCACAATTCAATCACCGAAACTTTCATGCGCTTGATGGTTCGGGTTATGAGCTGATTGGTGACATGGTCATCACCATGAATGAACTGAATCCGCAGATGGCCGCGGCACTGGCAAAACCTCTGACTCGCTGGCGTCGCTATCAGGGGGAGCGTCAGCAACTGTTGCAGAAAGTACTCAAGAGAATTGCTGCCAGCGAAGACCTGTCTACGGACGTCTACGAGGTTGTAAGTAAGAGCCTGTCGTGACGCCGTTGTAGTTTGCTCAGACCCCGAACAGAGGCGGCAGTGTGTGCGTTTTGCGCCGGACTCCCGAACGCTTTGCGCGCTTGGCAAGCAGCAGGATGTCTATCGGATCTATACCATTTGTGTTCGCTGCAGTGTCACTCTCCGCGGTGCCAGCGTTAGTTGCGTAGAGCGCTCTGTTGAGGTCGTCGAGCAGTGCTGACGCATCGGAGTCGCTGCGAAAGTGGTGTTGTGATTGCGCTTCCGTGCAGCCGTAAACGGCTGCGAGGTAAATTGTCAGAGCCTGGCGTACCCGCAGCAGATCTGTCCCTCGACAGGCGCGTTCGAGTTCACGTCTCGCATCAGCCTCATGTCCGGTCGACTCGCGGCGTGCCCGCATGCGCATCCAGGATGTATTCGTTGCAAGGGCTCGCTGCAGGTGCGGCAGCGCAAAGTACCCGGCGATGAGCAGCAACAGGGCTGCGAACGTCGCACCTGTCAAAGGCAGCCATCGCTCAGCAGGCCAGGTTGTATTCTTGGCGGCCACTTGCGGTGTGCGTTCGCTCCCGGAATCGTCGGCCAATAGAATCTCGGGTGCGGGTTCACCCACGATTGCAACGCTGCGTGGATCCAGACGCGTGACTCGCAATTCATCGGCGAGCGTATCCCACCAGGTGACCGCAACGATCGGCAGGCTGATCTGCCCTGGCGCGGTCGCAATGAGGGCATAACGTTCACGGCGGTGGCCGATGACGCTTTCGCCGGTTGCATCTTCGTCCATTACCGGTGCTTCCGGGTAAACCTTGAAATGACTTTCCGGAGGCATCACCGCAACGGGTGGAATTGCGCTGGCGGCGTTACCTGTCACCGTCAGATTGATCTCCCAGGTTACGGGTTCACCGATATCCCATGTAGCACTTTGTGGCGTCCAGGCCTGAGTTAGCTCGACATCCTGCGCCGGTAACCATGGCTGGCCGCTGGGATACGATTCCGGAATCGGCAACACCTCCACGTGCAGAGCCTCGGTACTCACACGAATACCGGAACGCCGGGTTCGGCCGCCCGACTGCAACCTGACGCTGCTGGTAACGGAGATGGCGGGGATGTCGAGCGTACCGCTGCTTTCGGGGAAGATCGCAAACCGCTGTTCGATCACGCCGTAACGTTGGCCATCGGAAAGAGTGGAACTGGACTGTGTGTCGCCGATCGGGATGACGACGGCATTCTCGATCTCCGGCACGCCGGGCAGGTCGCTGTAGATCTGCACACCGTTGGAGTAATACAGACGCCTGATCAGAATAGTTTCGGCCTGCACGTAGACAGGCTCTGCCGTGAGTTCCGATTCGAAGAAAACCATCCGCTCGATAGTCCGCCTGACGCCAGGATCCAGGGGCCGGACCACCAGCACGATCTCCTCGCTGAGTTGATCGCCGACGCGCAGCGCAGGCACAGTGATTTCTCCGGTTCGCCGCGGGCGCAGGTTAATCTGGTATTCCAACAACGAGTTCGTCCGACCGTTGATCGTGCTGATGCGGCTTGATGTCTGTGTGCCGAGTACTTCGAAGTCGACCTCCAGCGGAGCCAGGTCCGGTGAATCGCCCTGGGTCACACCGTCTGCCCGCAGCGTGAGGCGGACTGTTTCCATTTCGTCGACGAGCCGGGGTTCGACGATGGTGCGGACTTCACCAGCCGCGGTGTGAGCCCAGGCCACTAACCCCAACAGTAGACATGCACGACGGAAAATCACCAGATCTTCTCCGTTTCCCGGGCAGTGTAGTCGCCACGGCGCAGTCGCTGATTGGTTTCATACTGAAATTTACGCCGTAACAATCCGCCCGGATCATCCGGTACGCGTCGCAACCATTGCTCGAGAGCATCCTGTTTTTCGTCCCTGCTGCTCTGCCCCTCATCGGTCTGCGACGGATCCTGCGAGCTGTCGGACTCCGTCTGTTCGCTGGAGGAGTCTGTATCTTCAGGCGGCTGGTCGGGTTGATCGCCCTGCTGCTGATCGTCGGATTGCTGTTGATCGCTGCCGGATTGCTGGTCGTTGGAGTCCTGGGGGTTGCTCCCCTGGTCACCTTCACTGTCATTTTCCTGTTCGGCAGATTGCTGTTCCTCGAGGAGCCTTGCCACAATTTCTCGATTAAACAAAGCGTCTTCGTGCGTCGGATTTGTATTCAACGTATGGTCGTATGCGTCCAGCGCAGCCTGGAACTCACCGTTTTTTGCCAGTGCATTGCCGAGGTTGTAGAAGTCGCTGGGGGATTGGAATTGACTGAAGCTTTCTGCAGCGTTTGCGTACTCAGCGCTGCGATACTGGGCGACTGCGCGCCAGGCTGGATCTGCGAATAGAAGCGTTGCCGCCTGTGGTTCACCTTCACGTAAAGCCGTGCGTCCCTGCTGGTCGCGACGTGCCCATAGGTCGTCCCAGAGTCCCGCTTCGGCGGGGAAGGGTACCATCACGCTCAGACAGATCACCGCCAGCAGGCCGCGTCTGAAAGCGAGAAGTACCAGGGGTAACAGGATGACACACG
>CBDUDJ010000168.1:0-5691 GCA_965365885.1 uncultured Gammaproteobacteria bacterium | reverse complement strand
TCTCTCGCTGCTGACTTATCACGTGGTTGCGGGTATCAAGCACATGCTGCTCGACTTCCATGTCGGTGATACTTTTGAAGCGGCGAGTGCAAGCTCATACGCCGTCTTCGTCATTTCAGCGATTTTGACTGCTGCTCTGGGGGTCTGGTTATGGTAACGAATGTCACCAGCCTGTCGCGTAGTGGCCTTGCCGATTTTGTCGTGCAGCGTGTCAGCGCTGTCGTCATGGCGATATACACGTTTTGCGTTATTGGATTTTATCTCGCGAACCCGGGTATGACGCATGCGAAGCTGGTCGCCTATTTCGGTTCCACCGCGATGGTGTTTTTCAGCACGCTCATGGTGCTGTCAACGGTCGCTCATGCCTGGATCGGTATGTGGACGATCGGTACCGATTATATCCGTCCACACTACTTCGGTGCTCATGCTACGGCCTTTCGACTGGTGTACCAGGCGGGTTGTCTGATGTTTCTTTTTGTCTATGTAGTCTGGGCACTACAGCTGTTTTGGAGTCTCTAACACCATGACCAGAATTCGAAAAATGGATTTCGACAGTGTCATTGTCGGTGGCGGCGGTGCTGGTATGCGGGCTTCTCTGCAACTTGCGGAGTCCGGACTCAAGACAGCCGTGATCACAAAGGTATTTCCCACGCGCTCACACACGGTTTCGGCTCAGGGTGGCATCACTTGTGCGATCGCCAGCGATGACCCCGACGACGATTGGCGCTGGCACATGTATGACACCGTAAAAGGCTCCGACTACATCGGCGATCAGGACGCCATTGAGTATTTGTGCAGCGAAGGCCCGCAGGCGGTGTTCGAACTTGAGCACATGGGATTGCCTTTTTCGCGGACCGAATCCGGCCGTATTTATCAGCGTCCGTTCGGTGGTCAGTCCAAAGACTACGGCAAGGGTGGCCAGGCAGCTCGCACCTGTGCTGCCGCTGACAGGACTGGACATGCGTTGTTGCATGCGCTCTACCAGGCCAACATCCGCGCGAAGACCACGTTTCTCAATGAATGGTTCGCCGTTGACCTGGTCACGAATCAGGATGGAGCGGTGGTGGGCATCATCGCAATCGAGCTGGAAAGTGGCGAAGTTGTCTTCATCAACTCGAAAGCCACGGTACTTGCCACGGGTGGTTCGGGACGCATCTACGCCAGCACCACGAATGCCCACATGTGCACCGGCGACGGTGCTGGCATGGCGCTGCGTGCGGGTTTGCCGCTGCAGGACATGGAGATGTGGCAATTTCATCCCACAGGCATTCATGGCGCGGGCATCCTGGTGACGGAGGGCTGCCGCGGTGAGGGCGGCTATCTCATCAACAAAGATGGCGAACGTTTCATGGAGCGCTATGCGCCCACCGCCAAAGATCTTGCCGGACGGGACGTCGTTGCGCGCTCGATGATTATCGAGATTATCGAAGGTCGCGGGGTCGGACCTGATGGGGATCATATCCTGTTGAAACTCGACCACCTCGGGGAGGAAGTGCTGAACAGCCGGCTTCCCGGGGTAATGGAGCTGTCACGAACTTATGCGCATGTCGATCCGGTGGTTGAACCGATTCCGGTCATTCCGACCTGCCACTACATGATGGGTGGCACGCCTACTGGTGTGCATGGACAAGCCCTGACCCAGAATTCCGCTGGAGAAGATCAGGAAATCCCGGGACTCTATGCGGCGGGTGAGGCGGCCTGTGTTTCCGTGCATGGCGCCAACAGGCTCGGCGGCAATTCGCTGCTTGATCTCGTGGTCTTTGGCCGCGCCGCCGGTATGCAGATCGAAGAGGTCATCCGCCAGGGTGTGACCTACCGGGAGGCAAGCGAATCCGATATCGATCGCGCCGGCGCTCGACTGGCACGCTGGAACGAATCCACTGGCGGTGAATCCGTGGCGGATCTCAGAAAAGAACTGCAGACAATCATGCAGAACAGTTTTGGCGTGTTCCGTACCGAGGCCCATATGCAAACGGGCATCGGCCAGTTGGCAGATCTCAGAGGGCGGATCGCTCAGGCACATCTGCCGGACAAGAGTCAGGTATTCAATACAGCTCGCATGGAAGCTCTGGAACTGGACAACCTGCTGGAGGTGGCAGAGGCGACGGCATTGTCGGCGGAAACCCGCAAGGAGAGCCGCGGCGCCCACGCGCGCGACGACTACCAGTCCAGAGACGATGAGAACTGGCTATGCCACAGCCTTTATCACCCGGAAGACAAGCGGGTAACCAAGCGAGCCGTTAATTTTTCGCCGGTGACCGTGCCGACTTTCGAACCCACAGAGCGTAAGTACTAGTAAGGACAGAGGATAAAGTCACATGCAGGTAAGTGTTTATCGGTATGACCCGGATCAGGATGAAGTGCCCGCGATGCGGGAGATGGCATTTGAGATGCCGCCGGGCAAAGATCTGATGGTGCTCGATGTTCTGGAACTGCTCAAGGCGCAGGATCCGAGCTTGTCTTATCGCCGGTCCTGTCGTGAGGGGGTCTGCGGTTCTGATGGCATCAACATGAACGGCAAGAACGGCCTTGCCTGTATCACGCCGGTCTCGGAGGTCGTGAAACGCGGCAAGCTCATTCTGCGACCTCTGCCGGGTTTACCCGTGGTGCGAGATCTCGTGGTCGATATGAGCCAGTTCTATGCGCAGTACGAAAAGATCACGCCGTATCTGATCAACGACAAACCGGCGCCTGCCATGGAGCGATTGCAGTCTCCAGAAGATCGCGCCGAGCTCGATGGTCTTTATGAGTGCATCCTGTGCGCATGCTGTTCGACGGCCTGCCCGTCGTTCTGGTGGAATCCAGATAAGTTCATCGGCCCGGCGGGGCTGTTGCAGGCCTACCGCTTTCTTGCGGACAGTCGTGATACGGCCACAGCTGCGAGGCTGGCAGATCTGGACGATCCGTTCAGCGTATTTCGCTGCCGCGGCATCATGAACTGTGTCAGCGTGTGTCCGAAAGGCTTGAACCCGACCCGGGCGATCGGCAAGATTCGCACCATGCTGCTGCACCAGGGAACCTAGCGCCGGCCAGAAATTCTGGCGGCTGTGGCCGTCATCAAAATCAAACTGAACCCGTGAGTCGTAATGGCCGAGTCGTTTCTCGAACGAATGCAGAACACCTCCCAACTTGCGGGGAACAATGTCGCCTACATCGAAGCACTTTATGAATCGTTTCTGGATGATCCCGCCAGCATCCCGGATCAGTGGCGCGATTACTTCGATAATTTGCCTCACGTTGAGGGTGTGACACAGGCCGACGTCCCACACGGCACGATCATTCAGCATTTCGAGCGCCTTGGCCGCAACCGTCTCAAGGCGCGACCCGAGCGGGAAAGCACGCTTGTGCAAAACGCGCATGAACAGAAACAGATGCGTGTGCAGGACCTCATTTCGGCCTATCGTCATCGTGGCCACAAGAAAGCTAACATCGACCCGCTGGAAATGATGGAACGACCGCCTTCGCCGATCCTCGACCTGGCGTATCACCACTTGTCACCCGCTGATCTGGATGAGACGTACCACACCGGGACGTTTCACTATGGTGAGGGCACTGCGAAATTGCGCGATCTCATCGATGCTCTGGAGCTTACCTACAGCAGTTCGATCGGTTTTGAGTACATGCACATCATCGATGCTGGGGAGCAACTGTGGGTGCAGGAGCGTCTGGAAAGTGTACGTGCGCATCCTGAGTACAGTAACGCCGAAAAGCTGACGATTCTCGAGCGTCTGACAGCAGCCGAAGGGCTGGAAAAATACCTGCACGGCCGCTACCCGGGTACCAAGCGATTCGGTCTGGAAGGCGGCGAAAGCTTCATTCCGATGATCCATGAGATGCTGCAGAGGCTCGGTTCACACGGTGTGATCGAGACGGTGCTGGGCATGGCGCATCGCGGTCGTTTGAATGTGCTCGTCAATATTCTCGGCAAAGATCCCTGGGACCTTTTCGATGAGTTTGACGGCAAAATGCCAGAAGCGGATGACGTTCAGGAAACCGGTGACGTCAAGTACCACCAGGGATTTTCGACCAATCTGATGACACCGGGTGGTGAGATGCACCTTGCACTTGCGTTCAACCCGTCACACCTCGAGATTGTCGGGCCAGTAGTTGAGGGGTCCGTTCGCGCCCGTCAGGATCGTCGACGCGACAATCAGGGCGGCCAGGTCGTCCCGATTATCGTCCATGGCGATGCCGCGTTCTCAGGTCAGGGTGTGGTGATGGAAACGTTCCAGATGTCACAAACACGCGGGTTTAAAACCGGCGGGACGATTCACATCATCATCAACAATCAGATTGGTTTCACCACTCATCGCCAGGACGACATTCGTTCGACCGAATACTGCACTGAAATTGCCAAGATGATTCAGGCGCCGATATTTCACGTGAACGCAGATGATCCGGAAGCGGTCATCTTTGTTACGCAACTCGCGGTCGATTACCGGATGGAATTTCGCAAGGACGTTGTAATCGATCTCATCAGCTATCGGCGCCGCGGGCACAACGAAGCTGAGGAGCCGATGAAAACTCAGCCGATGATGTATAAAAAGATCCGTTCACATCCCACTACTCGATCATTGTACGTTGACAGGCTTGTTGCTGAGGGAACGGTCACTCCGATTCAAGCTGATGAGCTGGTGGATCAATATCGAGCGACGCTGGACAACGGCGGTCATGTCGCCCTCAGTCTTGTCCATGAGCCCAACGTGGAGTTGTTTGTAAACTGGGCGCCGTATCTTGGTCACGATTGGAATACTCCCGCCGATACCACCGTTACTCTGGAAAGTTTGCAGTCGGTTTCACAGCGCATCGAGCAGTTACCGGATGGCTTCGAGTTGCAGCGCCAGGTTGCCAAACTCATGGAAGATCGTCACAACATGACGGCTGGCACGCTGCCCATAAACTGGGGCTACGCGGAAACAATGGCTTATGCGACGTTGCTTGATGAAGGCTACGGCGTCCGGTTGACCGGGCAGGATGTCGGTGTCGGCACGTTCTCCCACCGACATGCGTGCTTGTATAACCAGAAAGACGGCAAGCGCCACATTCCTCTCAACCACCTGTCCAAAGACGTCAATTTCGATATTTATGATTCCCTGCTTTCTGAAGAAGCCGTGCTCGCCTTCGAATATGGCTATTCGACAACAACACCGAACACGGCCGTGATCTGGGAGGCGCAGTTTGGCGATTTTGCCAATGGTGCCCAGGTGGTCATCGATCAGTTCATCTCCAGTGGTGCGATAAAGTGGTTGCGGCTTTGTGGCTTGACGTTGTTGTTGCCGCATGGCTATGAAGGTGCAGGACCGGAGCACTCCTCTGCACGAGTCGAGAGATACCTGCAGTTGAGTGCGCAACACAACATGCAGGTGTGTATTCCAACCACACCCGCGCAGGTATTTCATATGCTGCGACACCAGGCGATTCGTCTGGCGCGAATGCCACTGATTGCGATGACCCCCAAAAGTCTGCTGCGCCACCGGCTGGCGGTGTCCACCCTGGAGGAGTTGTGTGATGGCAGTTTTCACACCGTTTTGCCTGAGGTCGCTAAGCAGGATCTGGCGGGCGTCGATCGAGTCGTACTGTGTAGCGGCAAGGTCTACTACGATCTGCTCGAGCGCCGTCTTGAGGGCGACAATGACAACATTGCGATCGTTCGCCTGGAGCAGCTCTATCCGTTTCCGGAAGCGGAACTCG
>CBDUDJ010000167.1:0-5709 GCA_965365885.1 uncultured Gammaproteobacteria bacterium | reverse complement strand
ACCTCCGGCCCTGGCCGGAGCCGTGCGACGGCCGGTTAAATCCTCTCACTCCGACCAAATTCTTATAGGGCATCTTTCGAATTAACTGCAACCCCAGGCCCGTAGCGTGATTATTCAGCTTCAGGTGCCAATGCACGTCTCATGAAATATACCAGCGGCTGTCGTCGTATCCCGGAAGTCTCTAAGATACTGCCATGAAGTCCGCGCAATTCTTCGTCGGCCAGATCATCGAACACGTCAAGGTTGGTTATCGGGGCGTGATCTACAGTGTGGACGCCGAATTCAGTTTGTCGGAGGAGTGGTACGAACAAGTGGCGCTCAGCCGTCCGCCCAGGGATCAGCCCTGGTATCACGTCTTAGTCGATGGCGCGACGCACACCACCTACGTCGCACAGCGGCATTTGACCGCGAGCGAGGATCTCAGCCAGATCGACCATCCTGCTCTCGGGCAGGTGTTCGGTGGTTTCGATGGCTCGCGCTACCTGCCCAGCAGGACATTGCATTAATCACATGGTGAGCAAATTCTTCGAGCCGAATTCGGCTCACTACTGCAAACAGATGGATCGGTTTATGTCTCTTTGCGGGTCGCCAGCTCTTCTGCACGCTTCGCGTAGAACTCAGCTATCGGACCGAATTCCGGTTCCGCGCTGAAATTTTCCTCGGTCCATGACATAAGTTCGGCGTCTGACAACAACGGGTCCCAGGTTTTACCCTGAGGTTGTGCTACGTGAAAAGGCGTATCGCAAAAAACCTCCACGCCGTTGGATTCCGGATCTTGAAAATAGATCGACCAGGCATTGCCATGACACATCGGGTTCAATGCACTGGCCCGGCCATCCTCACTTAACAGCTCAATCATGTTGCGAACATCAGCAAGCTCGGCGACGCGGAACGCAAAGTGATTCACCGAGTTTGACGGTTCGACAGTATTTCGTGTCTGCACGAAGGCAAGCTGATGATGATCTGTTGGAACCTGGGAAAGAAACACGATGTCGGGTGCGTTTTCAGCCATCGGGCCGCGATCGGCAACCTCAAAACCCAGCAAATTGGTGTAAAAATCCAACATGACGTCCATATCATGGACATAGACAACGGCGTGAGCCCATTGCAATTGCATAGAAATTTCTCCCTACTCGGAAAAGCTGTTCAATCGATACAACGTCAACAACAGACTCGTCGGCTTCACGTCGTAGCGGCCGAACCACTTCGTCCACGTTCTGCCGACGTCCCCGCGCAGATACAGCGCAGACAGCGACCGATTGACCGCCAGCCGAAAATCCGCATCGTTGCGTTTCAACGGCAATGCGTACGGTTCGAACGACAGTATCTCATCGATGATGACCAGATCATCTTCACCTTGTGATGCGTGGCCAAGACCCAGCAGCGTTGCTCTATCACCGGCCATTGCATCGGTTTTACGATCGGCCAGCAGTTGCAGTGCCGCAACGTGGCTGTCGACCACCCGCAACCTGCATTTGATACCTCTCGCTGCCAGGGTGTCTTTCAAGACCGTCTCGGTGGTGGTGCCGGCCACCACCGTCACACGTTTGCCCGCAAGGTCCTCAACGGTATCGATATTGCCGTCGAGCCAAACCATCAAACCAGTTCCGGTGACGTAGGTGAGGTTTGAGAAATCTACGTGTTCCTGCCGCGACAACGTTATTGTGGTCGCACCGCATTCCAGATGGGCACGGCCGCTCGCAACTGCATCGATCCGGTCCTGCGCCGTCACTCTCACCCACGTAACTTTCATATCCGGCATCTCGAGCATTTCGGCCAGATCCCGTGCGATCGTGTTGCACAGATCTATAGTGAAACCTTGTGGTTTCGAGTCGCGACCAAGCGATGAAAACGGTGGAATATCCGATCGGTATGCTAACTTGAGTTCGCCGGAATTCTTGATGTCTTCCAGTGTGCCGCCGAAGGCGCTGGCCGTGAAAAGCAGACCCAATGCCGCGATGAAGAATGCCAGCAACACTCGCATAATCTGTCCCACTGATGAGAATGGTTGCACTGTACACAAAGGCTGCCTGTTGCCGCCAGCACAATAGTGTGAGATCGACAGTTACTGCACGAAACCGCAGGACATCCGCAGCCGCCTGGCTACAACCAGTTCCCGACAGCCTGAGTAACAGCGGGATGAATGAGATAGCCGGCGGAACTGTGTGGATTAGATTTTCCGTCACGCACAGCCAGGTTGTAGATCTCAGCGTCGCGTATTTCCGAAACCAGACGATTCTTCAACATTGCTTTGTAGTCGTTTTTCACGTCTTCATCATGCGCAATGAAGTCGTCCTCTGCCGCAAAATTCAGCCATTTTGTAACGTTGTGTGGATAGCGCCGCATGCCAGTTACGGACGCACCTTTGAGATTCCGCTTTACTGTTTCATCTCCCAGTGGCGAGCCCAGCGTTAGCCACAAATCAATCTTCTTGTCTGCATAATCCTCTCTGTATTCGCCTGTGTGAGAGAACTTCCAGAACGTGTCGTAGGAAACCATCGTCCCAAGGCTGTGCGAAATCACGAGAATTCTGTCACCGCGTTTCATTGCCCTTCTCAGTGGTCCCACCATTTCAAACCTTACTTCCGAACCGAACTGCGTGTCCTCATTCCAATATTGCGCGACATCCGGCGCAGCAGCTGAGATGAGAGTGTCCCCAAGGAGAAGTGGGCTGGTGATGACTGATCCGACATCGGCAAGAAGCTCTTTGAAGCTCGATTTTCCAGGCAGATTCCTGTAGTGCCTCTTGGTGAACTGATGGGATTCGTACTGCCGCAATCGGGTCAACGTGGCTTTCCGATCCAGTATGTCCGGATCGACATCATAGGTTTGACCTCTTGCGCGCAGGAAGTCATTCGAGTGATGACCGTAGTACACCATCTCGATTTTCGCGTTGTTGAATTTAGTCAGTTTTGCTTTTGAAAGGTCTCGCTCGATGCCGGACTTGAGTGCTGCAAGCCAGAGGCGTTTCAGATCAGCTTTTGGTGGTTTGAAGCTGCGACCGTGCACGAGCAATATGGAGTGGGTCATGCCAGTTTCCCCTTAATCTCAGGACCCTCCAGGGCGCCATGTCATTCTGGACGTTCTTTTTCCAGATAGCGAACTGCCATAACAAAACACCTACCAGACGGCTTGAATTAGAAACCACATCGGCAATCTGAACGCCGTGGTGTGGCCAGGAGATCGCGAATCACCAGCTTGCCTTTTATGCCACAAAATCATAGTCCGTGGGATCGGGTGATCTCGTTCTTTGCCAGAAATTGAGCAGCGGAAACGGCCAGTTCTGAGTCACCCGCCCTTTGTCATTTCGATACCAGGTGTTCGCATTTGAAATCCCCCACGCCATTCGGCCATTAGCTTCATCGACCAATTTGTTGAAATCATCATGCACCTCCTTGCGACAATCCAACGCACGGGCACCTTCCTTAATCAACATCTCTATGCAACCCATGATGTAGCGAACTTCGCATTCTGAGAAAAAGATGATGCTGCCGTTTACCACGATATTGGTATTGGGTCCGTAACAACAGAACAGGTTTGGAAACTGGGGAATCGTAATGCCGAGATAGGCACGCGGATCGCCATCCCAGTGTTCCTGCAGGACCAGACCATCTCGACCAACCACCTTCATCGGCCACAGGAACCGGCTCGCATGAAATCCCGTACCATAAACAATCACATCGACGTCGTGCTGCTCACCTGATTGCGTAACGAGACCCTTCGCGTTGACTTCCGTAATCGGATCCGTGCAGACGTTGACATTGTCGCGCGTCAACGCCCGCAGCCAGGTACCATCATCAAACAGGATCCGCTTGCCTCCCACGGGATAATCCGGCGTGCATTTCGCCAGTAGTTCTGGATCATCGCCGACGATCCCTTCGATGTTCTCGAGGAACATCTGCCGCAGCAATTCGTTGTCCGGGCTGATGGATACCTGCTCGTCACCATTCCAGGCTGGATCTTTTTCGATGGCTTGCAGCATACCCTCCGCCGAACGCCAGAAGACCGCGAAGCGATACCAGTGGTGATAGTAGGGTACGTTGTTGAGCAACCAGTGCTTGCCCTGTGGGATCTCCTGCATGTACTCGGGCACGGGCGCCATCCAGGGCGCAGTCCTCTGGAAGACACGTACCTCTTCAGCGTCTGGTGCAATGCGCGGCACGAATTGAAATGCACTCGCGCCGGTTCCCACCACAGCAACCCGTTTGCCTTTGAGGTCGTGTTCGTACTCCCACTGCGTCGAATGGAATGACGGTCCGGCAAACTGCTCCATTCCCGGCAGTTCCGGCCACTTGGGTCGATTCAGCTGACCAACCGCACTGATTACAGCATTCGCGGTAATCGACCCGGCGTTACCATCCTGGTCGATGACGCTGACGTGCCACTGGGCGGAGCCTTCATCCCAGACCATTTCTGTGACTTCGGTGTTGAAACGAATGGATTTGCGCAGATCGTATTCGTCTGCAGTTTCAGCGAAATACTGGCGCAACACTTCCTGTTCTGAAAAGTGCTGAGGCCAGTCTTTAGGTTTGAAGGTATAGGAGTACATGTGATTGGCACTGTCGACCCGGCAGCCGGGATAGACGTTTTGAAACCAGGTACCACCAACATCCGGGTGCTTTTCGACAACTGTGAACGGCACTCCAGCCTCCTGCAGACGGATGGCCGACAGTAAACCAGACATTCCCGCGCCAATTACCAGCACCTTGAAATCAGCTTTTGCAGCAACCGGCAGATCGATGAGTCCGGGCGCGCAGTAAGCGTCATTGCCCTCGAGGGCGAGTTCGGCTGTGAGAAAATCGCCATACTCGGGAGACAACGTCTCCCCGACGAGAAAATCCACCATCTCGCTGACTTCTTTCTTGTCTGGCGCCGCCGGTAGCTTGCCGTGTGAATCCCGGTAGTGACGCAGCGCCTGCAGAGCCAGTTCCCGCATGTGTGCCTGTTCCTCTTCGTTGATGCCACCCTGAGGGTCGCCAAAGAATTCGGAGACAGGATGAATGTCGCCGCGGACGATTGCCATATCGCCGGTTAGATGAACAAGCGCACACATCAGCGAAGGGATGTGCGCTTCCGCCAGCGCCTGGCGAATTTCATCATCACTCGCGGTGATTTTCGGGTGATCTCTGTATTGCACCCTAACCATGAATTCTGCGACTCCTCTTTACGGTGGACCAAAAGTACGGCGGACAAAAAGTACAGGACAAAAGCCAGGACCAAAATTTAGCAGTCCCGGCAGAAGAAAGCCCTAGTTTGTGTTGCAGCAAAATAGGGAATTTCCCTTACCCGATCGCCTCGATTCAAGCACCGTCTGTCTCATCAGGCGAGTACAGACTTTTCATCGACCTGCAGTGGTGCCCGATCGGGAGCCAGAAAATCCGCTGCAACGTCTGTATCAAAATCGCGGTACTCGCCCGTAATCATCTGTGCCAGCAAAGAACCAACAGCCGGGGCAATCTTGAACCCATGACCGCTGAATCCGTTGGCTACCAGCAAACCTGCAACCGGCGTACGGCCGACAATCGGGTGTACGTCTTCGAGATTGACCGTGTACATCCCGCAATATCCGCGGACTTTTCCTCGATATGGCAACAGTGGAATACGATGGTGCAGCGCATGCAGATTGGTCTGTGTGAACGCCTCATCGGGTAACCGTTGCAGCGCGTCTGGATTTTCGACTACTTCCTTTTCATCTTCCTCCCGCACGGA
>CBDUDJ010000166.1:0-5716 GCA_965365885.1 uncultured Gammaproteobacteria bacterium | reverse complement strand
CGGCCCGGATGCGCGCCAGCACCGCTTCGGGCGGGGTCACCATCTTGGGCGGCAATCCGCCGCCCGCGGGCGGGCGAACTTCAAATAGTACTCGATTCGTTGCCGCTGTGTCCGCTGCAGACTGGAGATAAATCGCTTGTAATGCTGCACTGCTTGGCTAAGATCTGCTTTGTGTCGGGCAACAAATAAAGGAGGTGATCGTGCATCTATCTGCAACTATTGCAGGAGGAGGATTGATCTCCTGATTAGTCCTTTTCGAGGAAATGGGCCCGTATATCGGGCCCATTTTTTTTGGGCCGCTTCCGAACAGTCTGGACAGTCACCAGCCGCCAGATTCCCACTGTGAAAAGGGGAATCAGATACACAAACAGATAGCCCCAGGCCAGTGTTCCGTAGCCCTCAGCGATCAGATCGACGATTCCGAAAACAGACAGGGCACCGGATAGCAACAGCGCGACGGCCGCCACCGCCGCGTGATTGATTCGGTTGAGTGCGGCACCGGTACGCTCGCGCCACCAGGTATCGAGTCGCTCGATGAAGCCTTGAATGTTGCCCGCGCCTGTTTCGATGAAAGTGCCGAAAAGAACGAGGAGATAGCAACTCTGCAGCAGCGGCATATCTAAGTTTTCGAACATGTAATAGACCGGCAGATCCTGCTCGAGCACCGTTGGAAAGGTGCCGGTGAAGCTCAGATGAAACAGAATCCCCGGGAACATGGCAATGACGCCACCGACAAGCCCTGCGGTGATTGCCTGGCGCTGGGTTTCTATTTCGCGGGCCGCATAGAGAATGATCGGGATCCCGGCCACGTTATAGAGTGCATATTGCAGACTGCTCGTCAGCCAGCCTGTATTGAATTCCCAGGCGAACTTTCCGGCGATGTCGCTACCCTCCAGGTTGCCGACTACAACGAAAAAGTAGGCAAGAAAAACGCTGTAAAGCAGCACACTCCAGAACGCGAGAATTCTGGTAACCCAGTCGCGACCAAAAAAGTTCAACGTGACGACCGCGGCAAGCATCACGATGCCACCCACGATTGCTGGAACTCCAAACTGCTGGTAAATGATCTCACCGGCGGCTGCGCCCATCACGGCTAATACAACCACGAACAGCATTACTCCGAGAATTTCAAAGGTGAACCATCCCGGACCAAGCAGCAGCTTGAAAAAAGTCCGATAGTCGTGCGCGTTGAATTTGTTGCTCAACGCCAGCGTCAGCGCGAATATGATGGAGATGAGGGCTGTGGATGCCAGCATTCCAACGAGGCCGTTGCCCATCCCGTGGCGGGTAAAGAATTCGACCAGTTCCCGCCCGGTGCCGTAGCCGCCGCCGATCATGACAGATTGCAGGATTGCTCCAGGCAGGAGATAGATCTTCAGGAAGCGCAGCACGCAGCTATGCTATGTCAGTTTGCGCTCGAATCCCAATCGAGCGACACTCGACTTTCACAACCGGACGAAATTCGCAAAGTAGGGGGGAGTGCCATGCATACGTTCGCAGATCCAATCAAGATAGCCGCGCGGCTTGCAGCTGAGAAAGTAGCGGTGATTGATGGTGATCAGACTTTTACTTTTCGGGAACTGCACCGGCGCTGCCGATTGCTGGCTGGGGCGCTTTCGGGGCTCGGCCTGAAAAAAGGTGACCGGGTGGCGATACTGGCTGGCAACAGCCACAGCTACATCGAGGCCTATGTTGCAATACCCGCTGCCGGTTTCGTGGTGGTTCCTCTGAATACCCGCCATGCGGAGCCAGAGCTCCAATACGCATTGGAAGATTCCACCACTCGGGTTCTGCTGGCCGATCGGGATCCCGGTGTGCTGGCAACCTGCGTAGAGCAGGTTGTGATAATTCCAGATGAATACGAAACGCTTCTTGCTGGCGCAAGCGAGATGCTGCTAGGTGAAAATCTGACCGAAAACGATCTTGCGGGGCTTTTCTACACAGGTGGCACCACGGGTAAATCCAAAGGTGTGATGCTCAGTCACAGAAACCTGATCGCCAATACCTTTCACTACCTCACCTGCTTACCACAAAAAGCCAGCGACGTGATGTTGGTCATGGCGCCATTGTTCCATGCCGCAGGATCAAACGGGGTGCTTGCGAATATCTGGACAACGGGCACACAGATCATGCTGGACGCGTTCGATCCGGCCGCGGCGCTGGAGTTGATTGAAACCCACGCTGTGACCGAGACGCTTGGGGTACCCGCGATGCTTTCTGCAATTGCAGAAGAACAGCACGCGCGACCACGCAAGATCGATACCCTGCGCATGATTGCCCACGGCGGCTCGCCGATTGCGACCGAAGTGCTGCGGAGGACTCATAGTGCGTTTCCGAGCGCGGAACTCGCAGAGGTATATGGCGCCACTGAGCTTTCGCCTCTGTGCACAATCTTAGTGGACGAACATAACCTGATTGATTCGCCGCTCGCCCGCTCCTGCGGGCGCCCGGTGACCGGAGATGAGATCCAGATTCTGAACATCGATGGGGACGAAGTGGCTAGTGGCGAGATTGGCGAGGTGGTGGTGCGCGGGCCAAATGTCATGATTGGCTACTGGAACAAAGAAGAGCAGACGCGTTCTGTTTTGAAGGATGGTGCTTACTGGACCGGTGATCTTGGTTACATGGATGAAAACGGCTACGTCTTTCTTGTGGATCGCAGCAAGGACATGATTGTTTCGGGCGGAGAGAACGTGTATTGCACTGAGGTCGAGGAAGTCATCTATCAGCACCCCGCGGTATTAGAGGCTGCAGCGTTTGGCGTGCCTGACGAAAAATGGGGGGAGGCCGTGTGGGCTGTTGTCGTGCCGCGCGAAGAGCACGGCAACGTTGATCCAGGTGAGATCATCGAATTTTGCCGTCAGCACATTGCGGGTTACAAGGTGCCCAAGGGCATAGATGTGCAGCACGAGCCGCTGCCGAAATCGGGCCCGGGAAAAGTTTTGAAGCGCGAACTCAGAGCGCCATTCTGGGAAGGCCAGGAACGCGCGGTCAACTGAATTTCTAAAAGGCTACATGTTGAGGAAAAGTTGCAGTGGATTTTCTTTTCGCAGATTTGAAAGTCATAGATGCGGCATCCTATCTGGCTGGTCCGGGTGCGGCGACGGTGATGGCGGACTACGGCGCCGATGTCATCAAAGTAGAACCTCTCAGCGGCGATGGTTACCGAACCCTGGGCGGCAACTACCGGACCGACTACAACTGGCAGCTGACCTCGCGCCACAAACGAAGCATTGCACTGGATCTGACGGAAAAGGACGGCCAGGGCATTCTGCACCGTCTGCTCGAAGATGCCGATGTGCTGATCGTGAATTTTTTCGATGATCAACTCGAGCGTTTCGGCATCGACTACGAATCGGTCAAGCGACTCAATCCACGCCTGATTTATGCACGAATGTCCGGCTATGGCACGAAAGGCGACGAAGCCCGCAAGCGTGGGTTTGATTCCACTGCCTGGTGGGCCCGCACCGGACTGATGGACCTGGTGCGTGATCAGGGCCAGCCGCCGGTCATGGGGTCGCCGGGTTTTGGCGATCATTCCAGTGCCATGTCGCTGTTTGGTGCAGTAATGCTCGGCCTCTACCGGCGCGAAAAAAGTGGCACAGGGTGCTGCGTTGAAACTTCGCTCCTGGCCAATGGTGTATGGGCCAACGGCATGCAGGTACAAGGTGCGATCGCGGGGTTCGACCTGGGCGAGCGCCGCCAGGCGAAGGGTTGGTTGAATCCCTTTGCCTCGGTGTATGGCACCGCTGATGATCGCTTCGTGCTTTTCGCGATTATGAATGTCGCGCGGGAATGGCCGGGATTGTGCGCAGCGCTTGAGCATCCGGAATGGGTTACAGATGAACGGTTTCCGGATGTTCGCGCCATGTTCAAACTGCGGGTAGAACTCAAAGCTCTGATTGCGGATGTTATCCGCGATCAGTCTCTGCAGGAGATCTGCGGCAAACTCGATGCGAATGCCATTACCTACGCCATGGTGCAGAATCTGACAGAAGTCATAAATGATCCTCAGGCCCGCAGCAACGGCGTCGTGCTGGCAACGGGCTCTGATGATCCTGATTATCAGCTGACGGTAGGCAGTCCGATTCAGGTTGCCGAAGAACGTAAACGGCCGCCCGGGCCGGCGCCTGAAATCGGTGAGCACACAATGGAATTACTGGCGCAGCTTGGCATGTCAGAAGTGGAAATTGCCGATCTGCTCGAACGCGGGGTGATCGGCCAAGGCGGTTGAGCTACCGTTCTTTCTTCTAACCTGTTGCGAGAGCTGCCGCGAGCAGCTGGCGAAATTGCAACAAATTTTTATCTTCAGGTCGCAACTCGATCAATCGATCGAGGTACGTCAGTGCTTCGTCGAGCCGCCCTGCGTCGCGTAACATAGTAACCAACGCAAATAGAATCTCGCCGCTTTCCGGCCATCTGCGCGTCAGTTTGAGCAGGTAATCGATGGCTCTTTCACCCTGCTGGAAATCGTTGAGCGCGAGCGCGTATGCATAGCCGTATTGCAGATTGTCCGGCGCACCGGTGCTTGCCTGTTCGAAATATCCCAGGGACTCGTCGCGGCGCGAGCTACGCGACAGCCACAACGCGTATACATAGGCAGCATCTGTAGAATAGGGTGCGGCTACGAGCGCGCGTTCGATAAGCGGGCCGCCTTGCTCGTCGCGTCCGGTCTCACGGTAAATGTCTGCCAGATTCAACAGTGCCGGAACCCACGATGACTGCAGTTCAAGAGCTTTTTCGAGTGTGGTTTCTGCAGCGCTATTGTCTCCCAATGCTGCTTGCGCCCCGGCAATGTTGGTCAACATTTCTGGAAAATCCAGGTTGCCGGACTGATTTTTCAGAAACTGCTCGAAATGTGGCCGTAATCTGTCGCGATACTGAGGATCGCGTGCGGCGAGCGGTATCAGGTTCAAAAAAGCCTCATCTCTGATTGCCCGCAGCTCATCGTCAAGTAGTGGTGCGACAAGCCGCCAGCGGGTTTCCGGTGAAAGTGATGACGTTCCGCGGATGGCGCCCATGCGAAGCAACCCGTCTCCCTTGAGTCCAACGCGGACAGCGTCGAGCGTGTAGCCCCGGGAATATCCCCCCAGATACGCCAGCGCAGTGGCTCGGACCATGATGGGAGTCTCGGTATCCGTGGCAAGTGCTGCGAGATCGGCATCTGCGTTACCTGAAGCCTCACTGGCTGCGGCAAACGTGCTGGCATAGTGCGTTGGCCGCTCGCCACCGAAATGATTTGTGATGACATCACTGGCCCACGCGGGGTCCCGGTCTTCGTGGCACCCGGTACAGGCATCGGGCACGCCCAGCGACTGCGCCAGATCCGGGCGCGGAATTCGCAAGCTGTGATCACGTCTGTCATCCACACCCATGTAGCGCCTGGCCACCATATGACACGAAACGCAGGCTGCACCGGGGGAGCCCGTTGAATGAAAATGGTGCTCCGGTGCATCGTAGAGCGCTGCTCGCAGCGTCGGGAAATCCTCGCGTGCCGTGGCCTGGTGGCACTGCGTGCAGACATCGTTACCTGGGAGTTTGAGCGTTGCGCTGTGCGGATCGTGGCAGTTGCTGCATGTCACCCCGCGCTGGTGCATTTTGCTCTGTAGGAAGGATCCGTAGACGTAAACTTCATCCAGGATCTGGCCGTCGGCCTGGTACAGACCTTCGTCGAGCAGCGCCGTATGGTGCTCGGCGCTGCGCGAGAGGATCGTCA
>CBDUDJ010000165.1:0-5727 GCA_965365885.1 uncultured Gammaproteobacteria bacterium | reverse complement strand
GCGTCTGGCACCTGATTTGTGGAAGCGCCCCACAACTGCCGGACCGCCTCAATATTCAGCCCCAACCCGTGCATATAGCATTCGGCGAGGTTGCCGCCACTGGTGTTCAACGGCAGTTCACCCGACGGTGCGACGAACCGCTCCTTCACAAAGTAATCGTTGCACCCATCGGGGGTGCAGAAGCCATGTTCGACGATGCTCATCAACACACCTCCCGTAAAATTCTCATAGCTCTGCAACACATCGACGTCGCTCGCAGAAACGCCGGCCATCTCATAAAGGCGTGGCGCGAGTGTTTTGAATGTCGAGGTGGCGTAATCCGGCGTGTTATGAACTCCCGCCCCTGCCCGATAGTGCGAACCTGCAACCGCACCCAGAACATAGGCTGGCTCGTTGGCAAAATCCTTCGCCCTGTCTGCCGACACAAGAATCATGGCGGCCGCACCATCGTTTTCCTGGCAACAGTCATAAAGGTGGAAAGGTTCGACAATCCAGCGCGAAGCATCGTATGTGGCCTCATCCAGAGGCTTTTCGTACATCACCGCGCGGGGGTTATTTTGCGCATGCTCATAGGACGCCAGCGATATCGCGCGCAGCGCTGCCTGCTCCACACCATGGTCTGCCATGAATCGTTGAACTTTCATTGCGAACATCTGCGCCGGGGACATCAAGCCAAACGGCACGGTGTGGGCCATATCGCCAGCTATGGTGTTGCGCTGAGGACCCTGTCCGAAGCGGCCGAACTGACCCTGCGCCAGAGCGCGGAATACGACGACACAATCGGCAATGCCTGTCGCAATCGCCGCCGCCGCGTTGGCAACCGCACCAGAACCGCCACCACCACCACCGCCCCACTGCATGTTCGAAAACCGCAGTTCATCGCAGCCGAGCGCGGCTGCCAGCCGGGAAGGATCACTGCGATCATTGCTGAAGGAGGCAAATCCATCCACTTTCCTGGCTGAAATCCCGGCGTTTTCGCATGCATTCAAAATTGCCTTGAGCGCGAGTTTGAACTCTGCATCAGGCGACTGGCCTCTCTTGAAGTATTCGGTCTCGCCCACTCCGACGACCGCCACCCGCCCGCGCAAACTCCGCTCCATATTCCATCCTCGAGGCCCCAGATCTGCGCCAGTATAACCACAACACCCTCTACCATTTCGGCGGCTGTATGATAGGGTTCGCCTACCTTGTTAGTTACCATGAGAGAAAAGTCTGTGAAAAATATTTTCATCGCCATGATGGCAATTCTTCTGTTCACCGGTTGTGCCACGACATCAGAGATGGAAGCTCTGGAGAATCGGGTCAGCGCGCTGGAACGTAGCGGGTCGAGCTCCTCCAACGCAGCTGAGTCTGCCGGAGCTGCCGCTGATCGAGCCAGTCGGGAGGCCAGTGCGGCTCAAAGTGCGGCAGAGCGAGCGCTCGATGCAGCTAACGAAGCCAATGAGCGGATACAGCGCATGTCAGAAACCTGCTGCGCGCGCAAATAACACGGGCTCGCTGAGCGCTCATATTTTGACGGGAATCCCCGTCATCCCAGATAACACCTGATCTACCAGCCGCCAGTCCACACTGGCGGCCTGGTCGGGTGTCTCGTCGACAATCTTCTGGACCAACTCTGCTCGAGTGGTCTCTTCGTACAGATCTTTGTGGCTTTCCGCATAGAGGACGGAATTGCGCCAGCCGAGCTTCAGAGGCTGATTGACGATGTACACGGGAGTGCCATTCGGCACCAGTTCGACCAACGTCTCAATGTGCTCGTCGTAAAGTCGGATGCAGCCATGGCTTACCATCTGGCCCACGCCAAATGGCTTATTGGTTCCGTGGATGAAGTATCCCGGGATCGAAATCTGTAAAGCCAGCCGACCCAGCGGATTATCCGGACCCGGCGGTACAACATGAGGCAATGGATCCCCCATCTCCGCATGTTCGCGTCGCGCCGCGGCGGTGGGGGTCCAGGATGGATTCTCTATACGGGTAACAATGCTTGCCCGCACGAGTGGTGTTGGGAAGCTTAGCCTGCCTATTCCGACTGGATAGGTGACGACCCGGTTTTGTCCCGCCTGATAGAAGTAAAGCCGATACTCCGGAATATTGATGACCAGGCCATCTCTGGGCGTGTCGGGGAGAACATACTCCGTAGGCAACTGGATCATCGTACCTTCTCCCGGCAGCCACGGATCCACGTCAGGATTGGCGTCCAACAGCTCGCGATAGCCCACCCCATACTTCTGCGCGACAGCAGCGAGCGTATCTTCATACTTGAGACGGATCCGGGTAACCGCACCCACAACGGAATCACCATTTTCAGGCAACGTATAGGCAGCGGCGTGCGCGCCGCCAGACGAGACAACCATCACGGTCAGAAACAGAAACTGAATGATGGCCGGGCAAACTCGAATCACAATACTTTGTATAACCTTTGGTCGTGGATTTCCGGGGCCGGAACAGTTTAAACCATGGCGTGGACGATGGGGCTGACAAACAAATTCGACGGGCTCCGGTCGCGCTGTCAGCACGCTGGGTGAACCCTGGCTTCGCCGTGGATGACACGATAAGGTAGGAGTAGAGGAATTCCGGAGGACGTCCAACATGCCGATCAATCCAGATGCGGTAGGTGCTGAAGGCTCACCGACCAAGCGCAGTTGGCAAGCCAAAGATGCGTTGCTTTATGCCGTCGGCGTCGGCGCGGGTACCGATGAGCTGCAGTTCACCACGGAAAACACCAAGGATACTCCTCAGAAAGTTCTGCCAACGTTTGCCGTCATTATTGGCGGTGGCGGCGTCCCGATGGACCAGATCGGCTCGTTCAACCCAATGCTCATGGTCCACGGCCATCAGGGGATCGAGCTTCTCGGTGAGATTCCCGCGGATGGCGAAATTGAAAGCGTCGGCAGGATAACGGGTATCTACGACAAGGGAGCAGCCGCGGTGGTGGAGTTCGAGTCGACTTCCAGCGATGTTGCCACCGGCAAACCATTGTTGAAAACACAGACAAGCCTTTTCTGTCGTGGTGAAGGCGGTTGGGGCGGCGAGCGCGGACCTTCGGAGAAGCTGAAGTATCCAGAACGCGATCCCGACCAGCAGATTACGTATATGACACGTGAAGACCAGGCGCTGACCTACCGGCTCTCCGGCGACCGAAATCCTCTGCACTCGGATCCGTCATTCGCCGCGATGGGTGGGTTCGATCGACCAATACTCCATGGGCTTTGCACGTGGGGTTTCACAGGTCGGGCTCTGTTGCATGCATTGTGCGAAGGTGATCCTGGCAGATTCAAAAGCATGCGGAGCAGGTTTTCCAAACCGGTCATGCCCGGTGATGAACTGACCGTGTCCATGTGGGTCGATGGGAATACCGCGCTTTTCCAAACTGCGAATCAGCATGGCGACGTCGTCATCGACCAGGGAACTTTTACTTTCAACTAGGCTAAGGAGAAGGCAACTGTGCTTCGAACTGCGCTCGCCTTCATCGCGGGATTGCTCAGCGTAGCACTCAGCGAGATATTCTCGATGTCCTGGATGACGATCGCACCCGCCAATCTGGACCTGACTGCCAACTATTTTTTGTCGGTAGTCGTTCCGGCCGTGCTGCTGGTTCATCTCACCATCACGCTGATATTCTGGAAGGTGCTTGCGCCCAATCCCGGACGCAACTGTGGGGTTTTCATCAGCACCCATGCCATCGCCCAGGGGGCTGCTCTGTTTCTGCTGAATAATCCGCCAGCCGATATCGCAACCTACGTAACCATTATTCTGCTCAGCGGTGTGTCGATATCCACTGTATTCAGGCGGTACATCTGGAGCACACCTGCTCAATCGCCGTGATCGCGAATGTGCTCGTTACCGATGGTGCTTTTGCCTATTCACGCAATCCGATGTATCTCGGGATGGTTCTGGCTCTGTTCGGAATCACCCTTTTGCTCGATCGAGTCTCGCCCTCGCTGGTGTTGGTTCCCTTCACCCTCGTGATCCGCTTGAAGTTCATACGGTTTGAAGAGCCGTTGATGGAGCAGACGTTTGGCGCGACCTACACAACCTACAAATCCAGTGTGCGCCGTTGGCTGTGAGCTCAACCTGCATCAAGCTTCTGGCCATCTGTTTACCCAGATTCACCTCTGAGCGCTAAAGCGTTACGGAATCGGATGCTGATTGAATCCGAGTACATGCTCGTAGGCTGAGCCTGCACGGATCAACGTCGGCTCGCCGAGTTTCCGGCCAATTAATTGAATCGATTTCGGCAATCCGTTGGCAGCCAGTCCCGCGGGAAGGGTAATCGTCGGATGGCCTGAATAGTTGAAAGGCGCGGTGAACGTCAAAAAATCAACGCGAGACTCTTCAAAGGATGAAGGATCGCTCATCTCCTGTACCGTTGGCGGCAGCGCCGGCATGCAGGGTGCGATCAACACATCGATGTCACCCAGCAGCGCATCGAACGCCGTTGAAAAATCGCGGCGCACGACTTGCAGTGCGGCATAGTCCTCCTCCCTCGCGTTCCGGCCGATCTCGATCAGACTGGTGAGCACAGGTCCATAGAGCGCCTTCTGTGCCGGGTAGTATTGCGCATGTGCCTGTGCACATTCGACCCCACAGGTTACCGACCAGTCGCTCACGAGCTGTTCGTAACTTGCTGGAATCTGCACCTCAGAGACCTTCGCGCCACACTCGACAAATATTTCGATGGCTTCCCGGACTGTCGCAACTACCTCGTCTGCCACGCCTTGCGACGCGTAGTTCCAATCAACACCAATGGTCAAACCCGCAAGATGATCGCTCAGCGCCGCAACATAGTTGGGCACGGCGGCGGTCAAGGTAGTGGGGTCATTGGGATCCTCTCCGGCAAGCACCTGCAATACACGCGCTGCATCGGCAACGCTGCGGGTCATCGGTCCGATATGATCGAGGGACTCGGCCAGCGGAAACGCGCCGTGGCGGCTGACCCTGCCATAGGTAGGTTTGATTCCGACCAGCGCGCAACTGGCACACGGAAAGCGAATGCTGCCGCCCGTGTCCGTGCCGAGAGCAGCAAACGCAAGTCCGGCACTCACGGCCACGGCCGAACCGGATGACGACACGCCCGTCCACCGCGATTCGTCCCAGGGGTTCAGTGGAGGCTCAATCTCCGGGTGATGGACACCGAACGCACCTTCAGTCAGCTGAGTTTTGCCGATGAGAACGGCACCGGCGGCTTCGAGACGGTCGACGACGGTAGCGTTTTCGTCCGGAATGAAATCTTCCATGACCTTGGTGCCACTCGCGGTAGCGACACCCCGGGTATAGAGCAGATCTTTTAGCGCAATTGGAACGCCATGTAATGCGCCCAGAGGACGGCCTTCCTCGCGATCTTTGTCGAGCTCTGCAGCAGTAGCGAGTGCACTTTCCGCCAGTACTTTGACGTAACTTTTGAGCTCGGCGTTCAGCGACTCGATGCGCTCGAGCAGCGCCTGGGTCACCTGAGTTGCGGTCAGCTCACCACTTTTAATTCGGCCACAGACATCATGAAGAGACTCATAGTGAATATCCGCCATCACAGACCTCCCGCTACGCTGTCAGGTCGACTCCACTGGATCGAATATCTTGCCGGGGTTGAGGATGCCATTTGGATCGAGCGCTGCTTTTATTTTGCGCATCAGCTGAATTTCATCCTCGCTGCGGGAAATACCGAGGTAAGGCTTTTTCTCGGTGCCTACACCGTGTTCCGCCGAGACCGATCCCGCAATGGCGACAAGC
>CBDUDJ010000164.1:0-5749 GCA_965365885.1 uncultured Gammaproteobacteria bacterium | reverse complement strand
ATGCCCGCTGCAAGAATCACCGCAAACGTACCCCCAGTTGATAGCAATTCAACACCATTGTCAGATAGCGTCTGCGCCAGTTCGACGATGCCCGTCTTATCGGAAACGCTGAGCAGCGCGCGAATGATCTTTCGATTCGTGTTTTTTCGCTCCAATGAGTCGTTCTGATCAGCCATACGATCTCGTTATGTTGTTATCAGTGGCGCGTTGCGCCCAGTTATCTCGATCGAATTGGCGCCCTCATACCAATTCACGCCTGTTCCCGGACTCACGCAACCATTCGCGGCTCCAGGGCTGCGAGAAAGTCCTGCTGTGCCAGCGCATCCTCCAGGCGATTGAACGCGACGACAAACGATCGCCGCCACGTCTCGTCAGCCAGTTCGTCGAGCTTCTCGAAGTACCAGCGAACGTGCTTGCGTGCAATGCGCACACCCGCTGGCCCATAAAATTTCTGCATCGCAGCGACGTGGCCGCGAATCACACTCAACTTTTCAGTAAGGCTCAATATTCCCGTCACCCCGGCAATCTGCCCAGGTAACCAGGGCGCGCCGAGTGCCGCTCGGCCGATCATGATGCCATCGACAGCCGTTGCGGAGCTAACCATCGCAGCTTGCGCAGAAGACTCGATATCACCGTTGGCGAACACGGGAATCGAGACCGCCGCCTTGATAGCCGCGACCGTCTCATGCTCGACGTCCCCATTAAACAGACAGGCTCGCGTCCTGCCATGCACCGCGATGGCCTGGGCTCCCTGGCCTTCAGCGATGCGCGCAATCTCGACACCGTTTTTCTCTGCGGGAGAAAAGCCGGTCCGGATCTTGACTGTTACCGGTATGGGAACAGCCTCTACCGTCGCTCCAATTATCTGTGCGACGAGCGTTTCATCTTTCAGCAATTGTGAACCTGCCGCCTTGCGGCAAACCTTTTTTGCGGGGCAGCCAAAGTTGATATCGATGATGTCCGCGCCAGCGCGCCAATGGTTGCGCGCCGCCTGCGCCACCGTTGCCGCATCTCCTCCCGCAATCTGTACGCTTATGGGTGTAATGCCCGCCACGGGTTGTCTTCTGAGCCGGGATTTTTCGGTGTGCCACAAATCCGCTTTTGCGCTGACCATCTCAGACACGACATAGCCGACACCAAAGCGCCAGGCCAGCGCGCGGAAAGGCGCATCCGTGATACCTGCCATGGGCGCAAGGAGCACCGGATTGCGAAGGTTGTGCGGACCGATGGAGATTGCAGCGCGGATCAAGGGGCAGCCTAGGAAAAAAAGGGCGCCATCATACCCTTTCGATCGACCGGGCGGGAGTTCTCTTACATCACCTACCCAGTGTTCGGGCACAAACATCGGCGGGCTATCGCGACCGAGCACCAGGACCTTCATCGCCCTGGTAAAAACCCTGAGAGCGGCCAGCTCACCAAGGTTCCCTTAACGGAAATTCAGGAAGTAATTCACCGCTTCGCTGCCCGGGTCTTCAATCTGGAGTTCAATCCGGATCGGCGTCAACGGCGCCATCTGTGTGCTACCGAGCAACTCGCCGCTGAGATATTCAGCTGGCTGAAAATGTCGGCCCGCCACCAGATTGCCATCGATTGAGGTGAAACGCAGATAAAGCACCGGGAAAGGCTGAGTAAATTCAGCCCCGTTGACGATGACGGCGTCAACAATCAGCGCGCCGCTGAGATCCGGGTGTGAGCGAACGACGAGGTTGCGGGTCGACATTTTTTTAACGTCGCGCAAGACCGGCAGTTGACAGTCAAGCCAGCCACAAGCCACCGAGTAGATCGGCCGAATCGCTGGATCGCGGCTCCAACCTTCGAACTGGAACCAGAAAATCTCTGCCACCAGTGCGCTCAATCCGATAAGAATGATGAGCGGCGTCCACCATCGTCTGGGTTCCGGAGCAAAGCTGATTGACTCCGGCAGGTCTGCGAGCGTCGCAGAGCGTGATAGTTCCGGAACCACCGCATCGGCTACCGCTTCTCCCTCTGCCGCGGCAGGCTCGGTAAATCCGAAATCATCGACAAACGTGCTGTAGACGCCGGTTATGGCGCTGGCGTCGGAGCGGGTCGGCGGCGGTCGTTGCGCCACGGGGTCGGCTGGTGCTGTCGGGGGTTGGAAATCGAGCGAATCGACTGTATCTGGGGTATCCGGTGAACCCAACTCAGACTCCGGTTCCAACGGCGCCAGGCTAAATTCGGCATCCGCTGATTCCAGCACGGGCTCAGCATCCTGCAACTGCGCCGACTCAGGCATCGGTTCTGGCGTCATCCAGTGGGATTCCGGCGATTGCTCAGAGGCTGCCTGCGAACCTGCTGCGTCGTCCACCGCATCAGCCACTTCATAGCCGGCATACAGCTGGCTTTTCTCGTTGAGCCACACATCCTCTACATCAAAAAGCGTGTCTGCAATCGGTGGCGGCGTCGCTGGAGTTTCTTCGGTGTCGAACCCACCATCCTTCCTGGCTGATGCCAGTGGATCCGTCGAGTCGTCAGGTTCGTCTTCCGGGCCCAGCTCGTCGAGCAGCTGATCAAGTGCCTCCTGTGCGTCAACTTCCGCTACAACGCCTTCTGTATCTAGCCACAGCAGGTGATCTATCCCGGGAAACACCGTAAGGCATGAACCACAACGCACACTGCCCCGGGCAATCTGCAACTGCGTCTCGGTTACGCGGAACCGGGTCTGGCAGTTGGGACACTGTGTGATGAGTGGTTCGAGTTCTTCTTCAACCATTGATAATCATGTCGACCCGGGTTACGCGGTCACTTTCGTCGCGACGAGTCTGACCCATTGCGCGCCCTGAGCATCTGCTTCCAGGGCGGGCGATTCAAAATCCATGTTCGGGTAAGCAGCCTGCACTTGCGCTATTTGAGCCTGCAGTATTCCAGACAGTACAAGTTTGCCACCCGGCACCAGCATGGCCGTAATTTCCGCGGCCAACTCTATCAGTGGGTTGGCGAGAATGTTCGCTACTACCACATCAAGCGGCGCTACTTCGGCCACAATGTCCTGTGTTCCGATAATCAATCGGCCATCGGCCAGGCGATTGTAGGCGGCGTTTTCCTGCGTGGCGAGCAGCGCCTGAGGATCATAGTCGATCGCATACACGACCTCACATCCCAGCAGCCGCGCAGCGAGCGCGAGAATACCCGAGCCGCAGCCGAAATCCAGCAGACGTCGCTTCGTAAGCTCCGCACGAGCCAGCCAATCCAGACACAATCGGGTTGTCGGATGGCTGCCTGTCCCGAAGGCTAGCCCAGGATTGAGGCGCAGCACCAGTTCACCCGCTACCTCGCTATCCCGGGGCGCGATCCACAAACGATTGCCAAACTGAAACTCGACCGCATGCTGACGCCAGCGATTCAGCCAGTCCGCGTCATCGAGAAAATCAACATTGAGGTTGGTCTCATGCAGCTGCGCAGTCTGCAGGCGCTGGCGAACTTCGCCGATATCCACATCGAGGTCGAACAACGCCCGTAACTCACAGCGCTGCCACAGCGGCGTTGCACCCACAGCGGGTTCGACAATACTTTGCTCGAGGAACTGCTCCGGGCTTTGTTCGTGTGCTGCAACCTCCCCGGCTGCAAGATAGGTGATCGACGAAGCGCCCAGCTCTTCGAGCAACGCCTCGGCAGCCGCAACACGGCTGCTCGGGAGTTCGAAAGTCAACCGGAGCCAACCCACGGATCAGCCGAAGTGGAACAGTATCTGTCCTGAACCGATCGCCTCACCATCCGCAACGACTATCGCCGTGCAGCGTCCAGATTTATCTGCGGTGATTTCGTTCATCATTTTCATACTTTCGACGATGCACAACACATCACCCGCCTCTACCTGCTGGTCGACACTTACAAACGGCTCGCCGCCGGGCTCTCCGGCTCGATAAAAAGTCCCGGCCAACGGCGCACGGAACTTGAAACTGGCACCTGCCTCGGCCTGTAAGGCACCTGCCCCGGCCGGTGAGGCTTGCGCCACTGCCGGGACAGCCGGTATCGCTGCGGGCGTCGCTCCCGGCAACGGTCGCGCAATACGAATGGATTCGTCACCGTCGCTGACTTCCAGCTCCGAAATACCCGACTCTTCCACCAACTCCATGAGCTTTTTGATCTTGCGTAAATCCACACTCATCTCCCGTGTTCGCCCGGCAGGAGCGCTGCGCGCTTAGGCCTGTTCTGCAATGGCTATCGCGCTCATAAGCGCATATTCGTATCCCTTGGCACCCAGACCGGCAATTGCTCCCACCGCGATATCACTGAGATAGGAGTGTTTGCGGAACGTTTCTCTGGCATGAACGTTGGACAGGTGAATTTCGATAAACGGAATCGCCACGCCGGCAAGAGCATCCCGCAGCGCGATGCTGGTGTGGGTAAAGGCTCCGGGATTGATCACGATAGCGGCGACGCCGTTAAGCTTTGCTTCGTGGATCGCATCGATCAGTGCATGCTCGGCGTTGCTCTGCAGGCATTCGAGTTCATGATTTACCGACTTGGCGAGCACGCGCAAACGGTCATTGATGTCATCGAGCGTGTCGTAACCGTATATTTCCGGTTCCCGACTGCCCAGCAGATTCAGATTCGGGCCATGCAAGACCAGTATTTTGGCCATGATCGGATCCAACCACTCAAGGATGAAAGGAAGTCTGCCCGATAGTCTCGGAGAATACCAGGCGTTTTGCTTAATTAGATGCTTTTTCGCCGAAGTTAGACGCTATATCGCCGAAGTTACTGGCCCCAAATCGATCTAGAACTGCCGCCAGATGGTCTGCCAACACTGTCGAATCGATCTCGCCCTGAATCCTAACTTCGGTTATCTCGCGGCCATCTACGGTAAAAAAGACCAGACTCGGCGGGCCAAACAGGCCAAATTCATTCAACAGCGCTTTGTCGTCTGCATCGTTCTTCGTTATGTCCGCCCGCACCAGATGAAACTGGCGCAACTGTACCGCGACCTCCGGTTGCGGGAACACCGAGCGCTCCATGACCTTGCAGGAGATACACCAGTCTGCATAGAGATCCAGAATGACCGGCTGACCGGCGTCACCGGCTTCGCGTAGATGACGTTGCAATTCAGTGAGATCGGCAACCGGATGCCAGACGACCTCTGCGTTCCGCGCGCCGTTTGCCGCAACCGTCGATTCGCTGTAAGCGCTGGACGTACCAATATGCTGCAGTGGCTGCAGCGGATCACTCGCACCGCTGGCTGCGCCAATCAGCAGAAGAACACCGTAGACGAAACCCAATGCGCCACCGGCTTTCCACAGCTGGCCCCAGCCTGCCCGCGGGGCAAAATCCAGCGCACCAAGATACACCCCACAACCAATGAGCAGAGCCGCCCACAGACCCAGAGTGACCGGCGCAGGCACCACTCGCTCGAGCAACCAGATGGCCACCGCCAGCAGCAACACGCCGAATACGGCTTTCACGGTATCCATCCAGGAACCGGCTCGCGGCAACAGGTGGCCACCGCTGGAACCTATGATCAGAAGTGGCACACCCATGCCAAGGCCCAGCGCCAACAGCGCGCTGCCGCCGAGCACGGCATCACCCGTAGCACTGATGTAAATAAGCGCGCCGGCAAGCGGCGCGGAGACACACGGTGAAACGACCAGGCTCGACAGCGAGCCCATCACCACCACACTGAGATGTTTGCCGCCACCTACTTTATCGCCGAGCGCATGCAATCCGCTCTGCCAACTCTGCGGCAGCTGTAATTCGTAGAAGCCGAACATCGACATTGATAGTGCAACGAACA
>CBDUDJ010000163.1:0-5759 GCA_965365885.1 uncultured Gammaproteobacteria bacterium | reverse complement strand
CGCACGGCGATGGAAGAGTCAGGCTTGGTGGACGTCTCGAAAATAGACTTCCATATCTCGCAAGAGAACGACAGGATCGCCGGCATTCCGGTGGTACGAATGGTCGCTTCGAAAACACCCGACCAGTTACGTGTCCTGATACATATACACGGCGGTGCCTACATTATCGGTTCCGCTCGCGGTAACGCCAGTTTCCCGCTGCAGGTTGCCGAAGCGTCAGGATTTGAAGTCATTTCTATCGACTATCGTCTGGCGCCTGAGAGTCCTTATCCGGCCGCGATGGAAGACGCGATCGCCACTTATGACTGGTTGCTCGACAATGGCATCGCTGCAGACAAGATCGTGATCGCCGGTGATTCGGCTGGTGGCGGATTGGCGCTGGCTTGCCTGGTCGCGCTGAAAGACCAGGGCAAACCGCAACCCGCAGGTGCCGTGCTGCTGTCACCCTGGACGGATCTCACCGGTAGTGGCGAGAGTATGACGACGCGTGCCGAACTTGACCCGATGGTCTCGGCGGATATGGTTGGCCCAATGGCCGAGCTTTACAGTGCAGAGGCTGATCCTGCAGATCCCTATATCTCACCACTCTTCGCAGACCTCGGTGGCCTGGCACCCATGCTGATACAGGTGGGTGATCATGAGATATTGCTGGATGATTCAACCCGGCTGGCGGAACGCGCGAAAGCAGAAGGTGCGGAGGCGGAGATCGAAATCTATGATGGCGCCTTCCACGTTTTCCAGTCTGTCCCGAACTTGCCGGAATCGGCCGACGCGCTTGCCAGCATCGGTAAATTTTTCGATCGAGTGACGGCTTAGCTGAACGCTATCGCAGGCGCGAGTAGTGAGAGCGGCACGAATGGGCGATCAGAAATGACGACAGATATGGCTGACTTCGATGCAATCGAAACGCGGATCTTAGCGCTCCAGCCGGTTATCGAAGCTCATGCGGCGCAAGCGGAGGCGCAACGTTTTCTCAGCAACGAGGTGGCGCAGGCCATGGCGCAGGCTGGTCTGTACCGGGTCGCCGCACCGCGAAGTCTCGATGGCGCCGAAGCGCACCCGATCACACAGATTAAAACTATCGAGGCGGTGTCCCGGATTCATGGATCCACCGGCTGGAATCTGATGATCGGCATTGAAAACATGGGGATTCTGGGTGCGGTTTATGACCGTGCCGTGACAGAGCGACTTTATGCCGACCCGAGCCTGATCATTGCCGGCAGTCTCAATCCGCTGGGTAAGGCGGTGCGGCAACCGGGTGGTTATCGAATCAACGGCCAGTGGCCTTTCTGCAGCGGCGTGCACAACGCGCAGTACTTCTGGAGCCAGAGCATCGTTTACGACGAGGCCGGTGAGCGCGTCAGCGATGATCATGGGCTGGTGTTGTGTGAGTCGATGGTGCCGGTGGAACAGGTAGAGATTGTGGATACCTGGCACGTTAACGGCCTCCAGGGTTCCGGCAGTCACGACGTAAAAATTCAGGACGTGTTTGTTCCAGACGAGTACATCAGCCAGGTGTTGCGCAATATTCCCGTTGAGACGGGCACTCTGTATCGCCTGCCTATTTTCAGCCGCCTTGCATACAACAAAGTGGGCGTTGCAACAGGCATCGCCAGAGCAGCGATCGAGCAGTTCATAAAACTGGCCAGCGAAAAGAAACCGCGCGCCTCTGCAAACCTGTTGCAGAATCGAATCGATGCGCAAAGGGCCGTCGCCGAAGCGGAAAGGCTCGTGGGTTCGGCACGAAGCTACGTCTTCGACACTGTCTCGGATCTCTGGGAAACGATAGAAGATGGCGGGAAACCAAGTGCCAGGCAGAAAGCCGTCGTCCAGTTGAGTTGCTCCGGAGCTGCCAATGAAGCAGTAAAAGCCGTCGAGATGTTGTATTCGGCGGCAGGTGCCAGCGCGAATTTCCTGTCGAGTCCGCTCGGGCGCAGCATGCGGGACGTACTCGTGGTCCGTCAGCACATCATGGTTTCACCTCAGTTCACCGAGGCGGTGGGTAGAGTGCTGATGGGCATGGAGTCGCAAACGTTCTTGTTCTGACTTCACGTCGGGATATGAACTCATGATAGCGCGGGGTCGATATGGACAAGTCCGGTGGACGCATGCAGCTAGAAGGACCGCAAGCCCAGTCGATTCACAATGAATTCGAGGTGCTGACGAGCCTGTTGTCGCTATCGGGCGCGCGAGTGCTCGAGCTCGGTTGTGGTGCGGCAGACAAGACCCGACAACTCGCCGAGCACAGTGATGTAGAGACGATCGTTGCCGCCGAGGTCGATCAGGGGCAGCATGAGAGAAATCTGCTGGTCACCGATCTGCCGAAGGTCACCTTCAAGTCATTTGGCGCTGAGGCGATCGATGAAACTGATGCCAGCTTCGACATCGTCGTGATGTTCAAATCGTTGCACCACGTGCCTGTTTCCCTGTTAGACATCGCGTTGTCTGAAATTTGCCGTGTGCTGAAACCGGGCGGGGTTGCCTATATCTCCGAACCGGTGTTTGCCGGAGAATTCAATGAGGTTATTCGTCTCTTTCACGACGAGTCAATCGTGCGCCGGGAAGCGTTCGCCGCGGTAGGGCGCGCAGTCACCAATGGTGTGCTGGAGCTTGTTGAAGAACGATTCTTCAAGAACATGATAAAGCTCGAATCGTTTGCGCAATTCGAGCAAGGCATCCTCAACGTGACTCACACGGATCACAACCTCACGCCCGACCTGCTCAACCAGGTATGTGAGAAATTCGAAAGCAACCGCAGCGATGTGGGCTACGTATTCGAAATACCGAATCGAGTCGATCTGCTACGAAAACCTGGTGCCGTTCGTTAGCCTTTAGCCTTTCGCCAGAATTCAATCCCAGTAATCATATTCCGCAGCTCTCCAGCACGACCGCACCTGGTCTGCAGCCGTAGCGACAGCGCTCCACCTCCATGCGTATACTTGCCGCCCATCGCGTGACTCACCACGTATTTTTTGACACGAATACCAAGGAAAGGGAGAAAGCTACAATGAGAAGAACATTTCTCAAACTACTCATCGGTTTGATGGCGGTGCTACCGCTGACCGGCGCTGTTGCGGCCGAGAACAATCAGGCGCCGGTGTTGTCGAGAATTGCGGACAGCGGAATATTGCGGGTGGGTATGTCCGCAGGCCAACCGCCGTTCAACGTAACGAATCGAGACGGCAAGGTTATTGGCATGGATGTGGATCTGGCCGGCCTGCTGGCCGCCTCGCTTGGCGTGAAACTCGATATTATCGAAATGCCGTTCGCCGATCTGCTCCCGGCGCTGGAAGGCGGCGATGTCGACCTGGTCATCTCCGGCATGACGGCCACGCTGCAACGCAATATGCGCGCAGCATTCGTGGGTCCCTATCACCTCAGCGGCAAGTCGATCCTGGCACGTTCTGAAACTATCGCAGCTCTGCAGTCGGAAGGCTTGAACAAAGACAGTCTCAAGATTGCCGCGTTGCGGGGATCCACCAGCGAAGATTTCGTGAAGCTGCGGGCGCCCGAGGCGCAGCTGACCGCGACCGACACCTACGACACAGCAATTGATCTGCTGTTGTCCAATAAGGTGGATCTGTTCGTTGCCGATGTATCCATCGTTCAGCTGTCGCAGCTGCGCTGGCCGGATGCGGGACTCGTTTCGGCGAGTAAACCCCTGACGATCGAACCCATCGGCGTTGCGGTCCCGGCGGGTGATCCTCTGATGCTCAATCTCGTTGAAAACTACGTGGATGCGTTGATTGCCAGCGGTACGATGGAGAGACTGCGGAAAAAGTGGTTCGAAAGCGGCGCCTGGCTGATGCAACTGCCCTGATGTCCCGCTGTTTGCCTGCCCTGGCTGCTGACGATTGATTCGGTCAGCTTAATTGCCAGGGTCTGGCGAACGATTCAAAAAATCTCACAAACGCGGTGGCTCAAACAGGTGAGCTGCGGCTGAAATCCGCTCGGAGAGCCGAGTACAGTCTGCTAACTTGACGGGATGGACGCTATCTGGCCGTCCTGGAGCTGGCCGGTAGTCGATTTATAGGAAATAAATATTGTCCAGACAATATTATTTTTCTAATCTATTGTTTATAGTACGCCGATGCAGACTCGCGCCAAAACCGTCACCGACCCAGCCGCCTTCGAGGCGTTAAGCCACCCCATCAGGCGACGTGTCCTTGAGGCATTGCGGACACCCGACTCCGCCGCGGCGGTCGCCCGTGAGATCGGGCTGCCGCGGCAGAAAGTTAACTATCATCTGAAGGAACTTGCGCGGGCGAAGCTTGTGCGTGCGGTGGGAGAGCGTCGCAAAGGCCATCTCATCGAGAAGCTCTATGAAACCGTGGCGGGAACCTTCCTGGTTTCGCCACGTCTTGCCTGGGACAGCGATGAGCGTGAGCGTGCGTTGCGCGATCAGATCTCGCTGCGTCGGCTGGTAGCACTTGGTGAGCAGCTGCAAGAGGATGCCATCGGCCTGCTCGACCGCGCCGCATTCGATGGCGAGGAGATCCCCAGCGCATCGGTGGCAGCGGAAGTCTGCTTCGCCGATGAGCAGGCGCGTGGTGCTTTCATGGAAGAGTACCTTGCTCTGGTGGGGCCGCTGTTAACGAAGTATGGCGCGCGCGAGGGCCGCGATTTCAGGGTCACCCTGGCTACCTATCCAAACCCGGAGGAGGACTGATCATGGGACGATTCATCGAAGACAGATTCGAAGCTGAATTCGTTATTGCAAAGCCGCTGGAGGAAGTCTGGGAATCTCTGGAAAAACACAACCACACGGAAGCTGCGTGGTTGTCGGCCTGGCCACGGATGCCTGGCTTCGAGAAGACCGGCGAAATCATCGAGGTCGCAGCGCCCCGGCTCGTGCGCGTGCGGAAAGACTCTGAGCCCTGCAAGGGCTCAGAAATCGCGGTGTCACTCGAGTCGGTCGACAATGGCGTCCGGATTGTCGTCGTGCAGTCGGGATTTCCTGCCTGGGTGAAGGAGGCGCTGGAATCGTTCACGATCGGTGGCAACCAGATCATTGCCGATTTCGTTCTTTATCTGGAACGCGGGGTCGAGGTCTCGCGGCACTCTATGCCCTGGGCTTTTGCGGGCTTCACGACCAACGAGGTTGCCACGGGCCTTGAGGTTGACTCAGTGATACCGGGTTTCTTTGCGGCAAAGGCCGGCCTGCAGCCTGGCGATCTGCTCATGACCCTGGGCGGGGCGCCGGTATTCAGCCAGTTGTGTCTGCAGGCGATGCTGCGCGTCTTCAAAACCGGCGAGGAACTGGAGGCCACCTGGGTGCGTGGCCGCGCGTTGCAAAGCGGTTCGGGGTCCCTCTAAGGACACAGGCGATTGTCCTTACGTTGATTGCGATCAAACCTGAACTACGGGATTCCGACCAGAATGCATTCGTCTGCACACGAGCATGTATCCCATGGCCACCGTATCCCAAGATGTAAGCACACCTGTCTCTGAGACCTACGAGACGCTCATGAAAGTTGCCTGGAACTTCGACTACGAAGGCCAGGTGGCAAAGCTCGACGATCTCTACAATCGAGCAAAGGAAAATCAATGGAATGCCTCTGACCTCGCTTGGGATACAGCAATCGATCCATCAAGCCCGATCATCGCGCCCGAGCACAGTCAGTATGCGCGCATGCCGTTCTTCCAAAAGCTCTCGAAGAAACAACAGGAAACTTTTAGTGCGCACTCAACTGCCCAGTTGCTGTCGCAGTTTCTGCACGGTGAGCAGGGCGCAGTATTGACTGCTGCAACCGTTGCGC
>CBDUDJ010000162.1:0-5778 GCA_965365885.1 uncultured Gammaproteobacteria bacterium | reverse complement strand
ACCCTCACCAGCGGTGTGGCGTTCGAGTTGGAAATCGCGGGCAGCATATAGGTCAGGTCCTGATAGTCCACCAGGCCATGCTGCAGGTCGACACAGACCCAATCGAAGCCCATCTTCGCCATGGCCTCGGCACTGTAGGCGTTGCCGAGTGATAGCCAGCAGCCGATCGTCTGCTGATCGTCGCGCCAGGCGGCCAGCGCTGTGTTTTCTCTCATCTCCCGGTTCCCTCTGACTGCGCGTCTGAACAGCTCTGACTTTAGCACAGCGCAGCTCGCTGCTGAGGAACCCGAATTGGTGGATTCAGGTGCCAAGAGCCGCCCGCCGTGCGAGAATCGCGCGTTCGCTCAAACGGGGGAAATGCGTCGCGAGCAGTCAAACCGCATGAACAAGAAACAAACATGAACAAGAAAAAAGTCGTCGTCCAGTTACCCGCTATCGCGAAAGCCCAGAGCCTGGCCGAACGTTACTCGCTGGAGCTCGAAGCGCTTGCACCGGTGGCGGACATCGTCGAAGTCGAAGCATCAACCGCCGAAGCTTTTGCGGACGCTGCGGCCGATGCCGATGCGCTGATCACTTCCTGGGGCATCCACATCGATGAGCAGATAATCTCCCGCCTGAAGAAATGCGTCGTGATCGGCGTCGGCAGCGTCGGGGTCGACATGGTGGACATCGAAGCTGCGACCGCGGCAGGCATCGTCGTGACCAACGTTCCGGACGTGTTCATCGAGGAGGTCGCCGATCACGCCATGATGTTGCTGCTGAGCGCTGCGCGGCGCACGAAAATCATGGAAGAGATGATCGCCGAAGGTGACTGGTTTCATGGCCGGCCGCTGCTGAGCAAGATACCGCGCCTCATGGGCCAGACGCTTGGGCTGCTCGCCTTTGGTAATGTCGCCAGATGCACCGCCCGCCGTGCCAGTGGTTTCGGGATGCACGTGATCGCCCACGACCCGTACGTGAGTGAACTCGCGATCAGCGATGTTGGTGTCGAACCGGTTGCGTTCGGTGAACTGCTCGCACGCTCGGACTACCTGTCAGTTCACGCACCGCTGAACGGCGAAACCCGCCACCTGCTCGATGCGGAAGCTTTCGCTCAAATGCAGCCGCATGCCGTGATCGTCAATACCGCGCGTGGACCGATCATCAACGAAACCGATCTGATCACCGCACTCGAAGCCGGGACGATTGCCGCCGCTGCCCTGGACGTGCTCGAACAAGAACCGGTCGCAGCCGATAACCCATTATTGAAAATGCCCAACGTCACGCTGACGCCGCATGTTGCATCGGCAACCACCCGGATGAGACCGGAAACGCGGCGCCGTGTCGGTCGCGAAGTGGCGCTCGTGTTGCGCAATCGCTGGCCGATGAGTTGCGTGAATCCAACCGTTTTACCCAAAGTGGCGCTCGAGCGGTGGCAGCCGTATCCGATGAACCGCGGTCCCAATCGATAATTTTTAACCTAAACAACGAAGGAAGAGACTATGCAAAAAATTCTGAAATCGAGCGTCCTCGCCATATTGGTGCTTCTGGCACCGGCTGGCTTTGCGGATCTGAAGGAAGCAGTCGAAGCCGCAATGGCGTCCGATATCCGCACCGAGGCCGACAAGGCGCGCGACGCCAATCGTAAACCGGCTGAGACCCTCGCCTTTTTTCAGATGACCGAAGATATGCGGGTACTCGAACTGCTGCCAGGTGGCGGCTGGTATACGAAGATTCTCGGTCCTGTGCTCGAAGACAAGGGTAAGTTATTCGTAACCGTCGGCACACAACGTGTTGAAGCCCTTGTTGCAGACGGAACACTCAACGGTGTTGAGGCCGTCGAGACCACCGGCGAATTCGTCCGCGATACCGCCACCCGTCGATTCCACATCGAGGGCATCGGCCTGGATCTCGACAACATTGACCTTGCGCTGACGTTCCGCAATTTACACAACTTCACCCCCGAAGGCCGCCGTGGCATGAACGAGCAGGTGTTCAACGCGCTGAAATCCGGCGGCCACTACGGCGTGATCGATCACACCCGGCGTCACATGCAGGGAGACTATGCAGAAGTCTGGCGGCGCATGGACCCGGTGGAGATGATCAAGGAGATCGAGTCCGCTGGGTTCGAGTTTGTTGACTACTCGAGCCTGCATTACCGGCCCGATGATTCACTGGAACACGAAGTCGGCCGCAAAACGGTAACGGGCAACACCGACCGCTTCACCCTGCTGTTCAGAAAGCCCTGATTTGCTCCCTGCATGAAGTGACGGGAACAAATCAGATGTAATGAGACGACTCAATCGTCTATTTGCGCGACCTGCCCTGCCGGAGGTCGCGCAACGCAGTTTTCACTACGAACAACTCACCGAACTGACGCTGCCGGTTGCCTTCACGCTGCTCGAAGGCGGCATCGTCGGCGTGATTGCGGCAAAAATCTATCAGGTTTCACCCTTTGTGCTGGCGGTCATCACCGCGGCACCGATGTTCGGCAATCTGTCGAGCTTCTTCTGGAATCGGCTGGCGAGTGCCCGAACGAAAGTCCGCTTCACCAACGTCGTGCAACTCCTGACGATACTGTGCGTGCTGGGCATAGCACTTGTGCCCGTCAGCGAGTTGGGCGCCTTGCTGCTGGTGCTGGGCATGATTCTCAGTCGACTGCTGATCGCCGGCATTATCACCGTGCGCAGCATCGTGTGGAGCCTGAACTACCCCCGCACCGTTCGAGCGAGAACGACCGGCAGGCTGCAGATCATCACTTCCCTTGTAACGGTCGTCATCAGCAGTCTCATCGGACCCTTGCTCGATGCAAACCCGGAGAGTTTTCGCTGGGTGTATCTGTCGGGTGCGCTCTTCGGGACCATCGGCATCGTGTTTTTCAGCCGGGTAAAGGTCATTGGCGAGAATCGCCATCGGGTACTCGAGCGCCAGGCCAGCCGCCAGTTGAGCTCTGCCACGGGCAAGCGCACCGGAGTCGGTTTTTTTGAAATTCTCCGCAACGACCGTAATTACGCGAACTATCAGCTTTTCCAGTTCACCGCGGGTGCCGCCAACATGATCATTGAAGCACCGTTGGTTTATCTGGTGACACGTGAGCTGAACGCCGGCTACACGCAATCCATTGCGCTGACGATGGTCATTCCTTTCGCCATCAGTGTCATCACTCTGCCGCTATGGGCACGCTACCTCGATCGTGTGCATGTTGCAGAGTTTCGCGCGCGGCAAAGCGTGCTGTGGATCGTCTCTCAGCTCCTGTTGTGGGCTGGCGCGCTGCTGGGATCGCTGTGGTGGCTCGGCGCCAGCCGGTTTGTGCTCGGTATCGCGCGCGGCGGCGGCGCGCTCGCCTGGCAAATCGGCCACAACGATTTCGCCGATCAGCATGCCTTGTCGGCCTACATGGGTGTGCATGTCACGCTGACCGGCGTGCGCGGTGCGATCATGCCGTTTCTCGGGATGGTGCTGTACATCGGTTGGCAGGACCAGGGGTTTGCCGGCATCGGCAGCGGTCTCTTTGCGGTCGCCGCGGCGCTGAGTGCAGTGTCGTGGTGGGGGTTCCGCCGGCTCCATAAAGCCATGCAGGCGGCGAATCGCTAAATTTAAGTTTTAAATATCAATAAGTAACAGAGTTTATCTAAAACTATTCCAGGCATTCGTAGACGGCGCGCAGCAAGCGTCCGCCGCGCGTATCGTCGTCCAGATTGTTCTGCATCTGATTCATGGCGTAACCGATCGCGAGGCCACTCGCGGGATCGGCGAAACCAATCGAGCCGCCGGCACCTGAATGACCAAACGCTTCCGCGTTCGGCCCATATTGACCTTTGGTATTCAGAATCACCCCGGCACCACGTCGAATCGGCCGCCCCAACACCAGATCCGGTTGCATGCCGACGCGTTCGACTGTCAGTGCCGCCAGAGTTTCCGGCTTGAGAATCCGAACGTCGTCGGTTGCACCGCCCATAGCCGCGGCAGCGTAAACCGTGGCGATGCCTTTCGCGTTGCCCTGGCCATTCGCAGCCGAAATTTCCGCCCGCCGCCAGGCGTCGCTCGAGGCATCCTTGTAGGGCCGGATCACGGGATTCTGCAACGCCACGGGATACAACTCCGGCATCGTCAGACCGGCAAACTGGCTGGGATCCGGTTGGATGCGCGCCCGAGTAACTCCGATCATCGGCGCGACTCTCGACATCTCGGAATCTGGCAGGCCGATATGGAAGTCGGCCCCCAGGGGTTCGGTGATTCGCTCGCGCAGCAGCTCACCGAGCCGTTTCCCGGTTGTCCGGCGCGCAAGCTCGCCCGGCAGGTAGCCCCAGAGAATCGCGTGATAGCCCGCAGCACTGCCTGGTGGCCAGAACGGTTCCTGCTGTTCCAGGAGATGGCACATCTTCTCCCAATCATAGAGATCGTCGATTGAGATCGTGTCACTCACGCCACACAACCCGCCCTGGTGGGATAACAACTCGGCAACCGTGAGGCCCCTGGACGCTGCTTTGAGCTCCGGCCAGTACTCCTTGACGGGCGCTTCGTAGTCGATGAGGCCATCTTCCACCACCGTCGCAAAAGCAAGGGCTGCAAGCCCTTTGGTCGTGGAGTAGACGTTGACCAGGGTATCCGCTGTCCAGGGGCTCTGGCCGTCGAGATCGCGATAGCCGCCCCACAGGTCAACGACGATTCTGCCGCGGTGAATGGCACAGAAGCCCGCGCCCACTTCCACATCGTCGGTGAAGTTCTCCTCGAACACCTTGCCGACGCGTTCGAAACCCGGGGCAACCACCCCCGCGATGGGATAATCCATGAAACTGGAGCACCTGGCCGAAGGAGCGCGGAGCTTAACCTGAAGCCCCTGGAAATTCGATTGCGATTCGGCTTAGCCAGGGGCACGTCATCTGAGTATCATGCCGCCGACAAATTTCCATGAGCCGAATATCCACACTCAGCCGAACCAACAATCCGACCACTCTGGTCGGACGTACGTACACAACTGGAGATACTCCGATGTCGAATTGGCAGCTCGCAACCCTGCTGGGAGCACTCGCCTTGACCACCGCGCAACCGCTGAACGCGGCAACCGATGCTGAAACCATCGCCACCCTGCAGGCTCAGATCGTGGTGCTGAGCCAGCGGCTCGATCAACTCGAGGCACGCACGCAAATACCCCAGCGCAGCTACGCGGCACCACAGATTGCCGCCTCATCGGATCGGCCAGCGACTGCAAGTTGGTCGGACCGGATTCAGTTGAAAGGTGATATGCGTTACCGCCACGAGATGATCGACGCGGAAAACTCATCAGAACGCCATCGTCAGCGCATTCGGGCTCGCACAGAACTCAAAGCGCGAGTGAACGACGCCGTGAGTGTCGGCTTCGGCCTGGCAACCGGAGGCGACGATCCTGTGTCGTCCAACCAGACGCTGGGCGATGGAGCGTCGAGCAAATCGGTGCGAATTGATCTCGCCTACTTCGACTGGATGACCCGCATCGAAGGTCTTACCGTGACAGCAGGTAAATTCGAAAACCCCTTCCACCGGGCAGGCAGTAACGGTCTGCTCTGGGACAGCGACTTACGCCCGGAAGGCGGTGCGGTTACTTTCAACAAAGGCGCTCTCACTGCCACTGCAGTTGCTCTGTGGACGGAAGAATCCGCCACTGAGGATGACTCTTTTGCGCTCGCCTCTCAGCTCGGCTGGCGCCAGGCGCTCTGGGGACTCGCGGGTGGATCGGCGGTGATTCTCGTGCCCCTTTTCGCGCGCTGGGTCGTGAAGCGGCCCGAAGACGTGGAACAATTTCCCGACGGTCAGCCGAGA
>CBDUDJ010000161.1:0-5797 GCA_965365885.1 uncultured Gammaproteobacteria bacterium | reverse complement strand
CCGAGATTCGCACGGAAGCAGAAACCGAGGCGCTGATCAGGGAAATTCATGGGAAGCTCATGGCGGGTGAAGATTTTGCCGCGCTCGCCATCGAGTTTTCAGAAGATCCGTCTAATGCACTCAACGGTGGCAGCCTGGGGTGGACGTCGGGGCGCGATTTTGTTGCTGCGTTTCGGGATGTACTGGCAACGACCGAAGTTGGTGTGGTTAGCGAGCCATTTAAGACTCGCTACGGTTGGCATGTGCTCGAAGTTCTGGATCGCCGGGTAGAGGATCTCAGCCAGGAAGCCCGGCGCAGCATGGCAGTTGAGATTTTGCACGAGCGGCGCTTCGAAGAGGAAACGGAGAAGTGGCTCCAAGAACTTAGAGATGAGGCATTTGTCGAGATCAGGCTCTAAGCTTGCGATCACGCCCGGAGAACCCTCGGGGATCGGTCCGGATTTACTGATTACACTCGCCCAATCTGCGCGCGAATCCGGCTGGATTGTCATTGCCGACCGGAATTTGCTCAAGCGTGCAGCTAAGCGTCTGGGGCTTCCGCTTGAAATCAATCACGATCTTGCAGCACCCAGTTGTGTTGCCGGTTGCCTGACGGTACTGCAGACATCGCTCGCCCACCCAGAGACTCCAGGTCAGCTTGATCCGCGCAATGCCGCCTACGTACTGGAAACGCTCAAACTGGCAACAACCGGTTGCCTGAATGGTGATTTTGCCGGAGTCGTAACGGGACCGGTGCAGAAGTCGCTGATCAATGATGCGGGTATCGCCTTCAGTGGCCATACGGAATTTTTCTGTGAGCGTTCGGGTGTCGAAGATGTGTTGATGCTGCTCGTTGCGGGAGAGTTGCGGGTTGCGCTTGCAACGACACACCTGCCTCTGCGAGAGGTACCGGACGCTGTGTCTGCGCAGTTGTTGCGCCGCAGGTTGGGTCTGTTGCTGGCGGGCTTGCGTGAGAGGTTCGACGTCGCGCGACCGCGGGTTCTGGTTGCAGGACTCAACCCGCACGCCGGTGAGAGCGGCCATCTCGGGTCTGAGGAAATCGAGATCATTGAGCCCGTCTGTGCAGAATTTCGCGCAGCGGGAGAGCAGGTGGCGGGACCGCTGCCTGCAGATACACTGTTTACACCTGCAATGCTTGCGCGTGCCGATGCAGTGCTCGTCATGTATCACGATCAGGGATTGCCGGTACTGAAAAGTCACGGCTTTGGTGAGGCAGTCAACGTCACTCTCGGATTGCCGTTTGTGCGGACTTCCGTTGATCACGGGACCGCGCTCGACCTCGCCGGTACCGGACAGGCGAATGCCGGGAGCTTCGCAAGCGCGATTGCGCTTGCCGAAAGATTGTGCGAAGCGTCGTGAGGCGTTGCAGATGAGAGCGCGCAAACGCTTCGGTCAGCACTTCCTTGTGGATGAAAGCGTGCTGGAGCGCATGGTCGCGCGCATTCATCCGGCAGCGAGCGATCGACTGCTTGAGATTGGACCAGGCCATGGCGCGCTCACACAATACCTGTATGACCGCGTGGATGAGTATGTTGCAATAGAGATAGATCGGGATCTCATCGCACCGCTGAAAGCGCATTTTGCCGGTCTCGACGTGCAGAATATCGATGTGCTCAAGTTGCCGTTGCACGAAACGCTCAGCGCAGGTGGCTGGCGGTTGACGGGTAATCTTCCCTACAACATATCCACTCCATTGCTCGTTAAGCTCTTTGATCATCTCGAGTTGATCCGGGACATGCATTTCATGTTTCAGCGCGAACTCGGTCAGCGCCTGTGTGCGGTACCGGAAACGAAAAATTGGGGGCGCTTGAGTGTGCTGACGCAATTTCACTGTGAGGTCGAACCGCTTTTCGACGTGGCGCCCGAGGCGTTTCGCCCGCCACCAAAGGTTCACTCGCAGGTCATTCGCCTGGTCCCAAAGGCAGACAAGCCGGCCGTCGATATCGCCAAGCTGAGAAAGATATTGCAGCTGTCGTTTTCCGCCCGGCGCAAACGAATGTCCAATGCACTAAAATCTCTGAACATGCCGTGGGATCGCACCTCGGTAGATAGTGGCGCGCGCCCCGACCAGCTGGATGTGGGGCAGTTTGTTGAACTGGCGAATTTAATGGAGGATCCACCGTGAGCGATTTTCAGATCAGTGTTGAAGTCCGCTACATTGAAAAAGAGTCAGATCCGCAGCTGCCGCGTTTCGTTTTCGCCTACACAATCGAAATTGCCAATCACGGAGAGTCGGCCGGCCAGTTGTTGAATCGACATTGGATCATTACCGACGCTCAGGGAGAAGCGCAGGAAGTGTCTGGACCCGGAGTGGTTGGCGAGCAGCCACGAATAGGGCCCGGACTGGCATTTCGCTATACAAGTGCTGCGGTGCTGACGACTCCGGTTGGCAGCATGCAGGGTGAATACGAGTTTCAGCGCGATGAAGGTGAGCGCTTTTTCGTCCCGATTGCTGCGTTTTCATTGTCGATACCTAACCTGGTGCACTAGCAGCGTGTCGCTAAACACAGGTTGCAAGTAGACGTGGCCACATATGCAGTAGGCGATATTCAGGGCTGCTACGAAGAGTTGGCCCGCTTGCTCGAACAGGTGAGCTTCGATCCAGCCGAAGATCGACTCTGGTTGCTGGGAGATCTCATCAATCGAGGCGCAAAAAATATTGCAGTGGTCCGCCTCGTGCGCTCACTGGGGTCTGCGGCCAGTACAGTTCTCGGAAACCACGATCTGCATTTCCTGGCAATCTATTACGGCGGTCACACGCCAAATCGCGGCGATACGTTTCACGACGTGTTGGAAGCTGAAGACGTCGATGAAATTGCAGACTGGTACCGCCATCAGGCGTTCCTGATCTGTGACAGATCGCTGGGATATGTAATGACCCATGCGGGAATTCCTCATATCTGGAATGTCGAACGTGCTGCGGAACTCGCGCTGGAACTCGAAAGTGTTCTCAAAGGGGATCACCATCGCCAATATTTTGAAGACATGTACGGCAATGAGCCGGATCGTTGGAGCGAGGATCTCGAGGGGATGGACCGGTGGCGTTGTATAACAAATTACTTCACCCGCATGCGTTTAATAGACAATGCTGGTGTGCTGGACTTTGCGCACAAGGGCGCACTCGTCGATGTGCCGGCCGGGTTCGCTCCCTGGTTTGAACTGCGCGCAAGCCGGCCACTTGATTTCAAACTTCTCTTCGGCCATTGGGCTGCCATTGAAGGTAAAACCGACGATGCAGACATCCTCGCCCTCGACACAGGCTGTGTGTGGGGTCGGGAACTTACCGCGCTGTGTCTGGAAACCGGCGAAATTCACGCCGTTGCGGCCGCATAACGGCGTTTTTGTCACCGTCAGATTTATTGAATTGTCTGACAACTAAGCGTAAAGATCCGTCCGTACCACAGATACTACCGTTTAGCCATTTCCTGCTGGTCGTCTCTTGTGAAACTGTGATTTAGTTCAGGCGTCAAACGTATAGCCGTTAAAACTTTTTGACGACGTACAACCAGAAGCAGCAAAGGAGAGCTAGCGATGGGAGTATTTGAGCACTATCAAGATCGTTTCGACGCAGCTTTGGAAGAGGAGCTGTCCCTCGCGGATTACCTCGAATTGTGTAAATCGGATCCCAGCGTATATGCCACATCGGCAGAGCGATTACTGCTGGCGATCGGTGAGCCGGAATTTGTAGATACATCCAAAGATCCCAGGTTTTCCCGGATCTTTTCCAACAAAGTCATCAAGCGATATCCTGCGTTTGATGAATTTTTCGGAATGGAAGAAGCCATCGAGCAGATTGTTTCGTACTTTCGTCATGCCGCACAGGGCCTCGAGGAAAGAAAACAGATTCTCTACCTGCTCGGTCCGGTCGGCGGAGGTAAGAGTTCGCTGGCGGAGAAGCTGAAGGACCTGATGCAGCGCATGCCGTTTTATGCCTTGCAGGGTTCACCGATCAATGAATCCCCCCTTGGGCTATTCGATACGCTGGAAGATGGCACGATACTCGAAGAAGACTATGGTATTTCGCAGCGCTACATCCGCGGTGTCATGTCGCCCTGGGCCGTCAAGCGACTCAAAGAGTTCAACGGTGACATCACTCAGTTCAGGGTTGTAAAAAGATACCCGTCGCTGCTCGATCAGGTGGCGGTTGCCAAGACTGAGCCGGGCGATGAGAACAATCAGGACATTTCAGCGCTTGTCGGTAAGGTTGATATCCGCAAGCTCGAAGAATTCCCGCAGGACGACCCGGATGCTTACAGCTTCTCGGGTGGCTTGTGTAAAGCAAACCAGGGCCTGCTGGAATTTGTGGAGATGTTCAAAGCGCCGATCAAAGTGCTGCATCCGCTTCTGACTGCAACTCAGGAGGCCAACTACAACGGCACTGAAGCCATTGGCGCGATCCCGTTTGACGGGATTGTCCTTGCGCACTCGAACGAATCCGAATGGACGACTTTCCGCAACAACAAGAACAACGAAGCGTTTCTCGACCGGGTATACATCGTAAAGGTGCCGTACTGCATGCGGGTTACGGAGGAAGTGAAGATCTACGAGAAGCTGATCGTCGAAAGTTCTCTGTATGATGCACCCTGCGCTCCGGATACATTACGGATGCTGGCTCAGTACTCTGTTTTATCGCGGGTCAAAGAGCCTGAAAACTCGAATGTGTTCTCGAAGATGCGCGTCTACGACGGTGAAAACCTCAAGGACACGGATCCAAAGGCAAAGACTATTCAGGAATATCGCGATACTGCTGGAGTCGATGAAGGCATGAGTGGCCAGTCCACCCGTTTCGCTTTCAAGATTCTCTCGAAGGTCTTCAACTTTGATCCGACTGAAGTTGCTGCAAACCCGGTGCACCTGATGTACGTGCTGGAACAACAGATCGAGCAGGAAAATCTGGATCAGGAGAAGCGTGACAACCAGTTACGGTTCATCAAGGAGTATCTTGCACCGAAGTACGTAGAGTTCATCGGTAAAGAAATCCAGACGGCATATCTCGAGTCGTACTCGGAGTATGGCCAGAACGTGTTCGACCGTTATGTGACTTATGCCGATTTCTGGATTCAGGATCAGGAGTACCGCGATCCTGAAACCGGCGACATTCTCAATCGCTCTTCGCTCAACGAGGAACTCGAGAAGATTGAGAAACCTGCGGGGATCAGTAACCCCAAAGACTTCCGCAACGAAATCGTCAACTTCGTATTGCGCGCCCGTGCAAACAACAACGGCAGCAACCCCTCCTGGCTCAGCTATGAAAAGCTCAGAACCGTAATCGAGAAAAAGATGTTCTCGAACACGGAAGATCTGCTGCCGGTGATTTCCTTCAACGCCAAATCTTCAGGTGACGATCAACGCAAGCACGATGACTTCGTCGCTCGAATGGTTGAAAGAGGATACACGGAAAAGCAGGTTCGCTTACTAGCTGAGTGGTATTTGCGAGTTCGAAAATCGCAATGATGGAGCAGGACTGTGTCTTACATAATAGACAGACGTCGCAACTCGAAGAATAAGAGCACCGTCAATCGGCAACGCTTTCTCGATCGATATAAGAAGCACATCAAGAAAGCCGTGACCGATGCGGTGAACTCACGCAGCATCAAGGACCTCGAACGCGGCGAAGAGATCGTCATCCCGGCTGATGATATTTCCGAACCGGTCTTTAATCATGGCAGCGGCGGCAGTCGCAGCGTGGTCCATCCGGGCAATAAGGAATTTATTGCCGGTGATCGCATTCCTCGACCCGAAAGTGGTGGCGGTGGCGGTGGTGGCGGCGAAGGTGATGCCTCGGATTCTGGTGAAG
>CBDUDJ010000160.1:0-5798 GCA_965365885.1 uncultured Gammaproteobacteria bacterium | reverse complement strand
TGCAGATCATTACTCCGCTTGCCGAGGGTGCCGACCGTCTAGCCGCGGAAGTTGATGATGAGCTTGGACTTCCTATTGTTGCCTTGTTACCCATTCCACGAGCGCTCCACGAGGACGACTTTCAGGGAGAGTCATTGCAGGAGTTCGAAGAATGGATGCAGTTGAGTGAAATTGTCGAACTACCGCTGCTTCCTGGAACCGTAAAGACTGATGTTGCTGAGCCTGGCGAGCAACGAGACCTGCAATATGCACAACTTGGGGCGTATCTGGCTGCCCACAGCCACATTCTGCTGGCGATATGGGACGGCAAAATTTCCATGGCACCGGGTGGCACGAGCCACGTTGTCCAGTTTCACCAGCACGATGTGATCGATCTGATCGCCGCCGGCCAACATCGCTCGCCAATTGACTTCGCCGAAGATGAAAGTGATCTCGTGTACCACATTGTTTGCTCACGTCGCGAACACGGACCGCCCGAGGAGTCCCTGCAGGTTGGCGACACCTATTGGCTCACCCGAGATGATGTGACGCCGAAAACACTGGAGATGCCGGTGCGGTATCGTGTTGTTTTTCAGCGCATGGGAGAATTCAACGTTGACCTTGCGAGCCCTGCGATGGCGCAACGGCTTGCTCATCTGATACCGGAAAGCGAACTCGCCAACTGCACTGCCGGTGCCAGGGACATTGAGACGCTGTACCAGAAGGCCGACCATCTGGCCAATCACTTCCAGAAAGCCATAACTCGCTCGCTGCGCCTGACATACGGCTTTGCGGTCATGGCGGGCTTGAGTTTCATCGTATATGCGGATCTGCCGGAGCTCCCTGATCAGTTTAACCAGGACATCATGATTTATGCCTATCTGGGGTTCATTGCACTCGTGCTGCTTGTCTCCACGGTGGAACGGCGCAGCGGCTGGCTGAGGAAACACCTGGACTACCGCGTGCTGGCGGAGGGACTCAGAGTCCAGTTTTACTGGAGCGTTGCCGGAGTGCAGATGGAAAATCCGAGCCGCTTCAGTCACGACAGCTTTCTCAGACGCCAGGACTTGGAACTCGGCTGGATTCGCAACGTTATGCGATTTGCCGGCAGGCGGGCGGATGCAGGAATGAATCCCTCGAGCCGGGCCGATGTCGAACTCGTGATCAGCCATTGGGTTGGCGATGGGAGTGGCGGGCAGACGCAGTACTACTTTGCGAAATCCCGCGAGCGGGTGCTGCGCAACCGGCTCACGACCTCGCTCGTGATTATGAGTTTCGTAATATTAATAATCGTTGCGCTGCTGCTTGCGTTTCTCGATTGGGCTTCGCCGATTGATAACGTGCTCGTCGCGATTATGGGTCTCCTGCCGCTTATTGCGACCATCCGGCAGAGCTACGCCCATCGAACGGCTGAACGTGAGTTGATCGCGCAATATGGCTACTACTACCGGATATTCGATAGCGCCAATCGTCTGCTCCAGCGCGCCGAACAACTGGACCTCCGGCGGGAAATATTACGCGCTCTCGGCGAAGCTGCATTGGATGAAAGCAGTCAGTGGATCCTGCGCCAGCGGGAAAGACCGCAGACTGTTATGACAAACTGACTGGGTCTCGAATCAGAACACGTAACCCAGATTGAAGCCGATGACAATCGGGTCGATCTCGACGTTTTCCAACTTCGTGCCATTGAGTTTGGCGTCTGTGTCGATTGCCATGTAACGTGCGGATCCGTTGAAGATCCAGTGCTCGCGAATTGCCCAGTCGAAACCCACCTGGGCTGCAAACCCAACCGAATTGTCCAGGTCGAGATCAGCACCGTCCAGGACGCCCCTGGTTTCTTCATCAAAGAAAATGGTGACGTTTACACCCGCGCCGACGTAAGGCTGAAATCTGCCTCTCGGATTGAAGTGATACTGCAGGCTGAGGGTCGGCGGTAGCTGTTTGGCCTCTGCGACTTTCGGACCGTTTATGAGGCTGATTTCGTGCGTGAACGGAGCTGCCGCCAGAAGTTCGACCGCCCAGTGCTCGGTCATCATGTAGGTGAGGTCAAAAGTAAACATCAAGTCCGCGTCGACTTCCACGATGTCACCGTTGTCCGACTTGGGATCTACGTTGCTGAGCCCTGCGCGAAAGATCCAGTCACCACCTTCCCTGGCAGCGGCCGAATTCGCAAAGACGAGGACAAGAATTCCAGCGAGCAGGATGTGAAGGAGTTTGTTCATTGTTAATCCCCATGCTTAAGCACGGTGTTGCAGCCCAGGGAAGCCTATACACACCAATTTTGTTGATTCCTTATATGAAATTCAGCGCCTTTTCCATATAGGGGATTCCCGAAGATGGTATGCTCGCCGCCATGGCGAGGTGTTACACCACAAGAGAGATGATTGATGCGCTCATCGCCATCCCAACCGTTTCCCGTGATTCCAATCTCAAGCTCATAGCGTTCGTCCAGTCGTATCTGGAAGACCACGGCATCGATTCGCATCTGGTTAAGAATGCCGACGGCACGAAGGCGAATCTCTATGCGAGCGTGGGTCCGAGAATCGAAGGTGGGGTGGTGTTGTCCGGCCACACGGATGTGGTCCCTGTTGACGATCAGGAGTGGGACACCGATCCGTTCACGATTGTCGAGAAAGACGGCAAACTTTTCGGCCGGGGCACTTGCGACATGAAATCGTTTTATGCGATTGCGCTTGCTCTGGTTCCGGAGATGCCAAATCTCAAGCGGCCGATTCATTTTGCATTGTCATACGATGAGGAAATCGGTTGCCTCGGCGCGCCGGATCTGATTGCGCAGTTGTGTACAGCGATTCCCAAACCGGCGGCAGTGATCGTTGGTGAGCCAACCCAGATGCGTGTGGTAAATGCCCACAAGAGCATTTTTCATTTCAACACGGTGGTCACGGGGCATGAGGCGCATTCAAGCCAGCAACATCGAGGTGTGTCTGCGATCATGGTGGCTGGCAAGCTCCTGAGCTGGTTGAGCCAAAAGCAGGCGCACAACGCGCAGCGCGCGGATGCGCAGTCCCTATTCAATCCACCCTATACCACGCTGCACTGCGGAGTGATTGAAGGCGGTACCGCGCACAACATCATGGCCCACCATTGCCGCTTCGTGACGGACGTTCGAGCCGTGCCGGGGGATGATGCGCTCGACTACTTCAATGAGTTACAGAAATATGCCCGCGAGGAGCTCGAGCCCGAAATGCAGGCGATCCATCCCGCTACCAGCATCGAGTTCGACATCCACGCCCACGTGCCCGCCTTTCACTCTAACGACGATGAACCGGCCATCGCACTTGCCAGACAGATTTCGGGTCAGAATTCCGTGGAATCGGTTGCCTATGGCGCCGAAGCCGGACAATTTCAACAGGCAGGTTACTCAGTGGCCATGTGCGGGCCCGGAAGCATCGATCAGGCACATCAGCCCAATGAATTCATTACGCTCGAGCAGGTTGAAAAAGGCACGGAATTTACCCGCCGGTTGATCGACTATCTGTCTAACTGACCCTCGGCTTCGGCCGTGTAGTCCACCCACTCGCCATCACGTTTCTGGATCGGCACTCTAATCAGGCAGATGGGGGAGGATTCGGGCTGTCTTTCGCGGGTATAGCTTGCCTCCAATTGCACGATCGTGCTGGATTCTGCGCCGAGTCGAACAGGCTCGATCGATCGCGGGCTGAACTGCCAGCGACCGTCTTTGGACGTGCACTGAATGAAGAGGTCCAACGATCTCTGTGTAGGATTTTTCAGGTGCAGCGGCATTTGCCACCGATAACTGCCGTCGCCTTCTGCGACTTCCAGCAGCGGAATTTTGCGGGCGACAAGCTTACGAGAGATGTTGAACAGGTCGTAGTTGTCCGACGGATGGACAAACTCGGGGTTCTCGATTGCATCTGCGCGTACCACGGCGAGCCGTGTAGTTGAATCGCGGACGCTGACCTGCAACAGGTGATCGAAACTGCCGAGCGATTCCTGGCTCAGCGCAGAATTCGCAGCAGCGTTTGTCATTACATAGCGGATGCCGTCGCGTTCATCAAAGTGATAGTGGTGATGATGGCCATAGAATACATACCGCACGCGATGCTCACGCAACAGTTCATGCAGAGCTTCGGCGTTGTCCAGAGTGTTCGGTGGCCGGTGCATGAAAACAAATACGTGTTGCTCTGAGGCTGCGTTCAATGTCCTGTTGAGCCAGGCCCACTGTTCGCTGTCAATGCGATTCTCCTGCGCCGGCGCATCGGTATTCAACACCACGAAAAGTGAATTCTGGTAGTCGAAGCTGTAATAAGTGGCGCCCCAGTATTCGCGATAAACCTTCTCCAACTCCAGGTCGGCTTTTCTGCTCGCGTTGTAGAGATCGTGATTCCCCGGTACCGGCATGAAGGCAATGGGCGCGAGTGGCGCAATCTGCAGACGAAATCGATTCCATTCTCCACGAATTTTAACGAGGTCGTCTGTGTAACCCCGGATCATGTCGCCGACCTGGATGACAAATGCAGGAGAGAGCAATTTGACGTCGTCGATGATGCGATTGAATCCGGCGGGATCGTGAAACTGGCTGTCGCCGAGCACGACGAAATGAAACTCGTCATCCGCTACAACGGGCGTCGCTACCTGGGCGAAGGCGGGATTAACCCCAGGCAGAAGCGCGCTGCCCAGCAGCGCAAGGGCCAGTAGCTGGAGTCTATGCGCCACTGGTCTGGCGGCACTGCGGTGGGTTGCCATTGGCCGATGCATAAGCTTCGACATCCGCCCACACCCGCATGATGTTGCCTCCCAGAATCTTCTCGATGTCTTCATCGCTGTAGCCACGCTGCAGCAGTCCAGCTACCAGATTCGGATATTCACTCACGTCTTTGAGCCCGTCAGGCAAACTGTCGCCCACGCCATCGTAGTCGGAACCCAGCCCGACATGATCGATGCCTGTCAGCGCGACCACGTGATCGATGTGATCGAGAACATCAGACACGGAAGCGTATGGATAAGGATTTTCGCTGCGATAGTTTTTGACGAATTCCAGCAGACGCGGATCGTCATCTGCGAGGTGTTGTGCGTCTCTAAATGCCAGGGCAGCCTGTTGTGCTGCAGTTGCGTAACTTCGCGTTGTTGCTGTGAGAAAACTGGAGCCGAAGTTGATCTGGATCACGCCGCCGTTTTCGCCCAGCGCTGCCACCATCTCATCGGTCATGTTGCGCTGGAAGCCGGGTGTGAAATGGCGCAACGATGAATGACTGGCGATAACCGGTGTCTGTGCGAGTTCCATAACCTGCCAGAAAGCGCGGTCAGATACGTGCGAGACGTCCACCATCACACCCTGCCGGTTCATTTGCCCTATGAGCGTCTTGCCGAACTCGGACAAGCCTTCCCAGTGCTCGTTGACGTCGTAGGAAGAGTCTGAGATGTGGTTGGATTTTGAATGGGCAAGAGTGATGTAGCGGATCCCGCGCTCGGCGAAATATTTGAGATTGTCGAAGCTGCCCGCAATCGGCCCGCCGTTTTCCATCCCCATCGGCATGGCGATTCTGCCGGATGATTTAATAGCTTGAACATCCGCGCTGCAGGTGGCGACCGCAAACTTTTCAGGTGCGCTTGTAGCAAGACTTTCCACTGAATCGATCAGGCCGTCGGCGAACGCTTTCGCATCCCCTGCCTCATCGACCGCTGCCGGTATGTAGATCGACATGAACAGAGCATCCAGACCACCGGCCTTCGCTCTTGGAAAATCGAAATCTCCACTGGCCGTGGCCTGGCTTACATCCACATAGCCTTTGTGCAGGCGGTAGGGCACGTCAATGTGGGTGTCCACGATGAGGTAG